>NZ_JAXIXE010000008.1:0-74400 GCF_036305205.1 Megasphaera massiliensis | reverse complement strand
TGGGTACTAGTTTTTTATAACTGTCTTCACCATTAAGATATGCAGTGACAACTTTCAACTTAAATTCAGTACTGTATTTTACCATAAAAAACCGACCTCCTAAAGTTAGATTTTTAGGTCCAACTTTAGGGGGTCGGTTCATTTGGCCGGACTCTTTCTTGTCCGGGATGAGCGTAACTGCTGTGACAGGCAGCGGGAGGGCATGACGTGTAATGTCTTTCAGCGTCGAGGTACAGACCGGGGCATTCTTAGGATGCCGATGAGCTGTGTATAAGATGGGGAAGGCCTTTCCGGTATTGTCGTCCTTATCGTGGGTTGCGGTGTATGAAAGGGTATAGCGGTCAGCCGGTTTTGATAAGGAACAGTCCTGTGAAACCGTAAATAGCCTTTCTCTTGTGCTGACAGCGAGGTATTGATCGTGGCCCTTCGCTGCGTCTGCAGATGCTTTTAAGGCTGTGTTACAAGAGGGAGCAGCCTCCATTTCCTCCGGGACTTTTGAAAGGGCTGTCTGTCTTAGAACCGGGAGGTGGTACTGCCGTCTTTTCAAGGGGCGCAGAGACAAAGAATCGGGGTTCACGAAGATGTCCGTGAACCCCGATTCTTTGTTTTAGCCCGTAACCCTTATTCTCGGCCCGTAAGCAGTCCTGATAAAATGTTGACGTACAGGAGCGCTTCCGGCGAAAGAGCTTCCTCTTTTATCTTTATCCAGCCGACAGTCATCGTATCCAAGGGATTGGCAATGGGAATGGCCGTGATGTGGCGTCCGATGATGGCCGATGCGACATGCCCCGTTCCGATGGTATAGGCGTCGGTTGCGCGGATGATGCTGAACAGTGTCGATCGGTCGGTGACATAGATGCTCTGCCGATTGGATGGGTCCGATAGGAGCAGTTCTTCAGAAAACTGCGAGCGGTCGTGCCCTTGTTCGAAGCGGACGCAGGGATAGTCCTTAAGCTTGCCGGGAGGGATGCTTTGACTCTCTGCCAGGGGGTGGTCCAAGCGGACGTAGATACAGGGCGTAAACGTACAGAGAGACGTGAATTCCAGCTTGTTCTTTTGGAACAGGTCCTGCAAAAAGTTTTCGTTCATGTGGGATAAAAAGAGGATGCCCAGTTGGCTCTCACGGGTGACGACGTCGTGGATGACCTGTGATGTCCGACCTTCACGCAGGGTAAAGGTGTAGGCTGATGTCGGCGATATGCGCTGCAGAGCATGGATGAAAGCCTCGTCGGCAAAGGGGTAGTGCTGAGATGAAACGGTCAGGGTGTGCGAGTCTTCCTGGCCGGTTTCAGGGTGAAAATGATCATGCATTTCGTCAGCATGAGCTAAGATGTGGTCGGCATAGTGCAGAAACTCTAACCCGGCCGATGTGAACGTGATGCCGTGACGATTCCGCTTGACCAGCGTCAGGGAAAATTCTGTTTCCAAGTCTTTGATGGCGGCACTGAGACTGGGCTGGGCGATGTTCAGAGCTTGGGCGGCGGCAGAAATAGAATTATGTTTTGATAACTCAAGGATATAACGCAATTGTTGTAAAGTCATAGTAAAACCACCTCAAATATAAACCGTACCTATAGAGACGCCCTTCTTAGCTTTATTGTATCAAAATAAGCAAAGTTGGGAAAGTTATGATTTTTTGACACAGTAAAGAAAGTTTTAAAATGAAAATTTTAATCTCGAAACAGCAAAAATGAAGAAAGAAAAATCCCACTTAAAAATTTAAATTATAAAGAAAAGTTAACCAAATTTGGCTTTTTGAAAAAGACAAATGTTTGTGAAATTTGGCGTAAGGTGATAATGATTCATTTTAAACTCATGGATATTTCTCGTTTTCCTGACAAAAAAGTAAGGAATAATGACTTATTCCATAGATAAATACTATGAATGCAAATTGCACAATGAATATTTTACAGCCTATACCTTTCATGATATACTTTAACCATAGAATAGAACGTTTAAGTAAAAGGTAAAACCCCGACGTGTACATTAAAATTTACGGTTTTTAGAAAAATGTTAAAAAACGACATAGGTAAAAAGTATATACACTGAAGTTGAGAAAGGAGAGCCGCATCAAGGGATAAAATGTAAGTGTCGAGGGGACATCATCCATCCAATCTATTCACCATAGGAGGTCTTTGATATGAATTCATCAGCAGCACTGGCCCGCCAAGCGGGAATGACAGATGCACAATGGAAAGCAGCCGTCAAGTTCGACAGTACGGACTGGGGCTGGATTATTATGAGTATCGGCATGGCTATCGGTGCCGGTATCGTGTTCTTACCGGTTCAGGTCGGCCTGGTCGGCGTATGGGTTTACTTATTTTCCGCAATCATTGCCTATCCGGCCATCTATCTTCTGCAGCGTTTGTTCATTAATACCCTGGCCGATTCGCCGCGGTGTGAAGACTATCCCAGCGTTATCAGCGGCTATCTCGGCAAAAACTGGGGTTTCCTGCTGGGCATCCTTTACTTCCTCAGTATTCTCATCTGTGTTTTCATGTATTCGACGGCACTGACCAATGACAGTGCATCCTTCCTCTATTCTTTCGGCGTCACCGATACGCTCCTGTCCGACAATCCTTTTTATGGGCTGGCTATCATCTGTGCCATGGTCCTTCTCGCTTCCCGTGGTGAACAGCTCTTGTTCCGGATTTCGACATTGATGGTTTTAACGAAATTGTTAGTCGTCATCTGTTTAGGCGGCATCATGATCCAGCACTGGAACATTGCCAATATCGGCGTTTTCCCCGATTTAGGCTACCTCGTGAAAAACACGATTGCCATGCTGCCTGTAACCTTGACCTCGATTCTGTTTATCCCCAGCATCAGCCCCATGGTCATTTCTTACCGCTCTCATAACAAATCGATCCACGTCGCTCGCTACAAAGCCATGCGGGCTATGAAAATCGCTTTCTCCGTCTTGTTCATTACGATCTTCTCGTATGCCATGTCCTTTAACCTGGCGCTCGGTCACGATCAAGCCGTTCTCGCTTATTCCCAGAACATTTCTGCACTGGCTATCGTTGCCAAGGGCTTCGACGGCAGCGCTGTTAAGATCTTCAGCCTGGTCCTCAACGTCTTCGCCGTTATGACGGCCTTCTTCAGTGTGTTCCTCGGATTCCGCGAAGCCTGCCAGGGGATCGCCATGAATCTCCTGCACCGCTTCATGCCGGAAGACAAGATCAATAAGAAAATGGTCAGCTTCGGCATCCTCATCTTCGCCGTTGCCGTTGCCTGGGGCGCCATCGTCCTCAATGCACCGGTCTTGAAGCTCCTGACCCTTCTCGGACCGATCTTCGGTATCATCGCCTGCCTTATCCCGGCGTACTTGGTTTACAAAGTCAATGCCCTTCACAAATATAAGGGAATTTCGCTGGTACTCATCGTATTCGCCGGTATCCTCTTGATCATCTCGCCGATCATTGCCATGATGTAAGACGGAAATTTCTCCCTAAAAGTGTGGGCTTAAACACAAGTAAAACGATTATCTTAAAAATTATATAAAAACTACCTTGACAGTTTAAATCATGCGGTGTATCATACAAACATCAATTGAACATCGTCCATGAAACCATTGAGGCGGAAGTAAAAACGATGACGTGCACGTACAGAGAGCCGGGGTGCTGAGAGCCGGCCGACGCAGCTCGTTAAATGGACCGCTGAGGGCGCAGTCAAAGGCCGCAAGGCTGAGTATCCTGCGACGTGTTGGTATACGTCAGTTACCGGGAATATGTTGGTATTCCGTCGAGAGTAGGGCTCAACCCCTAAAACAAGGTGGCACCGCGGAACTTAAATCCGTCCTTGACAAATCGTATTGTCATGGACGGATTATTTTTTTAGGAGGTTTGTATGGAAACGCTCAGCTTAGAACAGGTAAAAGCCTACCAAGGCCAATATAAGGTCGTTCCTGTCGGAGTCAGCATGTATGCCGACAGTTGTACCCCGATTGAAGTCTTGCGAACGGTCAAGCATATCAGCTCTCATTGCTATATCTTGGAAAGTATGGAAGATTCTCAGCGTTGGGGCCGATACACCTTCATAGGATACGATCCTCAGATGGGCCTGTTCTGCAAAGACGGAACGGTTACAATCAAGACCGGGGCTGAAGTACAGATTCATACGGACCATCCGGAACAGCTCATTTCTCAAATTTTAGCCGACAATAAGGCGCCGCGCCTGGAAGGGTTACCTCCCTTTACCGGCGGGTTGGTAGGCTACTTTTCCTACGATTTTATTAAATATGCTGAACCGTCACTGACACTCAAGGCCGCTGATGACGATGGCTTTAATGATTTCGACCTCATGCTCTTCGACAAGGTCATCGTCTTCGATAATTTAAAGCAGCAGATTTACCTCATCGTCAACGTTCGCCTCGACGGGGCAGAAGAAAATTATAATCGGGCTATGTTGGAACTACAGCGTATGGAAGACCTCATTCGCCATGGCGAGAAGGCACCGGCCCAGCCCCTTCAGTTAAAGAGCGACTTTAAACCCCTCTTTAATGAGCAGGAATACTGCCAAATGGTTGAAAAGGGGAAACATTATATCCGCGAAGGGGACATCTTCCAAGTCGTCTTAGCCAATCGCCTTCAGGCTGAAGCCGAAGGCAGCCTCCTCGATACGTACCGCGTGCTGCGGACGATCAACCCGTCGCCGTATATGTTCTTCTTCTCCGGCGACGATATCGAGCTTGCCGGTTCTTCTCCGGAAACGCTGATCCGCCTCGAAGGGCGGGACCTCTTTACCTTTCCCTTAGCCGGATCGAGGCCGCGGGGCAAGACGGTGGAAGAAGATAATCAACTGGAAGACGAACTCCTGCACAACCCCAAGGAATTGGCAGAGCATAATATGCTCGTCGACTTAGGCCGAAACGACTTGGGACGCATCAGTGACTTTGGCAGCGTCCATGTCGAACGTTATCTCAACGTCCTGCGCTTTTCTCATATCATGCATATCGGTTCTACCGTACACAGTACGATAAGGGACGATAAGACTGCCGTCGATGCCATTGCCGCGGCCTTGCCGGCCGGCACCTTGTCCGGTGCTCCGAAAATCCGGGCCTGCGAAATCATCGATGAACTGGAAGGCCATAAGCGCGGCGTTTACGGCGGCGCCGTCGGCTACATCGATTTTACCGGCAATATGGATTGCTGTATCGGCATCCGCCTGGCCTATAAGAAGGGGAATCACGTCTACGCCTGCTCCGGTGCCGGCATCGTCGCCGACAGCGTACCGGAACAGGAACACCAGGAATGCCTGAATAAAGCCAAGGCCGTCGTCATCGCCCTGCAGCGGGCCAATGGAGGGATTGACAAATGATTGTACTCATCGATAATTACGACAGTTTTTCTTATAATCTCTACCAGCTCATCGGACAGTTGAATCCGGACATTAAGGTCATCCGCAACGATGAAATGACCGTAGAAGCCCTTGAGGGCCTGCATCCGGATCATCTGATCATTTCGCCGGGCCCGGGTCGGCCGTCGGATGCCGGGATTTGTGAACAGGCCATCCGCTATTTTGAGGGAAAGATCCCTATCCTCGGCGTCTGCTTGGGCCATCAGGCTATTTGTGAAGTCTACGGCGGCACCATTACCTACGCCGGGGAATTGATGCACGGCAAACAATCCGTCGCCGCCCTCGACCGGGAAACGCCACTCTTTAAGGGACTTCCCGAAACGGTCGACGTCGGCCGGTATCATTCGCTGGCCCTCGATCCCGATACCCTTCCCGATGATCTTCGTGTCCTGGCTCGGACCGATGACGGCGAAATCATGGCCGTCGCCCATAAAGATTATCCTACATACGGCTTGCAATTCCACCCGGAATCGATATTGACGCCGACGGGACCGATGATGGTCGAAAATTTCTTAAAATTATAATAGATAGAGTCCTTACGAGGAGGTAACGACGATGATTAAAGATGCGATTATCAAGATTGTAAATAAAGGTGATTTGACCTATGACGAAGCAAAGGCAGTTATGCTGGAAATCATGAACGGCAAGACGACACCGACCCAGAATGCCGCTTTCTTGGCGGCGCTGTCGACGAAGAGCACCAAGGCCGAAACGATTGATGAAATTTCAGGTTGTGCCGAAGCCATGCGCTCTATGGCAACGCCCGTTCCTCATCCGGGCATGGATGTCCTGGAAGTCGTCGGTACCGGCGGCGACGGTGCCCATTCTTTCAATATTTCGACGACGTCGGCCATGGTTATTGCCTCGGCCGGTGTTAAAGTAGCCAAACACGGCAATCGAGCCGCCTCGTCTCTGTGCGGTACGGCAGACTGCCTGGAAACACTGGGGCTCAATATCGAACAGGATCCGAAACTGGCACTTAAGATGCTGGAAGAAACGAACTTCTGCTTCCTCTTTGCTCAGAAATATCATGCCGCTATGAAGTATATCGGACCCATCCGCAAGGAACTGGGATTCCGGACCGTATTCAACATCCTCGGGCCCTTGACCAGCCCGGCTAAGCCGACGATGATCCTCCTCGGCGTTTACGATGAATACCTGGTCGAACCCCTGGCGAAAGTATTGTCGACCCTTGGTGTCAAACGAGGAATCGTCGCCTACGGCCAGGAAAAACTCGATGAAATTTCGCCGAACGGGCCGACGACGATTTGTGAACTCCGTGACGGATATTATCGGACGTCTATCCTGCGGCCGGAAGACTTCGGCATGGTGCCGGGAACGAAGGAAGACCTCGTCGGCGGCACGCCGGAAGAAAATGCCGACATCACGCGAGGCATCCTGAAGGGAACTGTTCAGGGGCCGAAACGAAACGCCGTCCTCTTGAATGCCGGAACGGCCTTGTTCATTGCCGGTAAAGCCGATTCCATCGGTGCCGGTATCAAAATGGCTGCCGATCTCATCGACAGCGGCAAGGCTATGGAAACGCTGAATCGCTGCATTGCTGTCAGCAACTCGTAAGAAGGTGAGCACATGATACTCGATGATTTAACGGCAGCTGTTGCAAAAAGGCTGGTAGAGGATAAGGCACGAGTTTCCTTATCGGAGATGAAAGAACGGGCCCTGGCAGCTCCGAAAAAAGAGGGGTTCCCCTTTGAACATAACCTGAAACAGAAGGGTCTTTCCTTCATTTGTGAAGTCAAGAAAGCCTCGCCTTCAAAAGGACTGATTGCTCCTGATTTTCCCTATGAAGCCATTGCGAGGGAATATGAACAGGCCGGTGCGGCGGCTATTTCCGTATTGACTGAACGGGATTACTTCTTAGGAAGTCCCAAGTATTTACAGGATATTGCCGAGGCGGTTCAGACGCCGGTCCTTCGCAAAGATTTCATCATCGATGAGTATCAGATTTATGAAGCCCGGGCCATTGGTGCTTCGGCCGTCCTTTTAATCTGCGCCATCCTCGATGATGAACGATTGAAATGCTTCTTTGAACTTGCCGATTCTCTGGGCCTTTCGGCCTTGGTTGAAGCTCACGACGAAACGGAGGTCCTTCGGGCCATCAAGGCCGGTGCCCGCATCATCGGCGTCAACAATCGGAATTTAAAAGACTTTACGGTCTCTCTCGACACGAGCTTCCGTCTGAGAACGCTGGTACCGGACGATATTCTCTTTGTTGCCGAAAGCGGCATCAAGACGGGAGAGCATACGAAAAGCCTCTATGACCATGGCGCAGACGCCGTCCTCATCGGCGAGACGCTGATGCGCAGTCCTGATAAGAATGCGGCTCTGGCGGAACTTGCCGCCGGAACTCGTGGTTAAGGTAAAGTTCTGCGGCCTCAAGCGGCCTTGCGACATCGTTTGGGCCAATGAACTCCACCCCGACTATGCCGGCTTCGTCTTCGCCGGTACGAAGCGACGCGTTTCTGATGAGCTGGCAGCAGAACTTCGCAGGGAACTGGATCCGTCCATCCCGGCTGTCGGCGTCTTTGTCGACGATGAGCCGAAGCATATGGCGTCGTTAGTAAAAAAAGGCGTCATCCAGCTTGTCCAGCTCCACGGTCAGGAAGATGAAGCTTTCGTACAGCAGATACAGACGGATTTAGGCGTTCCTGTCATCAAGGCTTTTTCTATTGCCAATCAAGACGACGTAACGCGAGCCTTGGAGAGCCGTGCCGACTATATCCTCCTCGATCAGGGAAAGGGCGGTACGGGTAAGGCCTTTGATTGGTCCTTGCTGAAAGGCATTGGCCGACCGTACTTTTTAGCCGGCGGCCTTACGCCGCAGAATGCAGTTCAAGCAGCAGCCCTTCAGCCTTATGCCCTCGACGTCAGCAGCGGCATCGAAACGGATGGGGTGAAGGACAGAGAAAAGATGACTTTATTTATGACAACATTAGGTGTTTACAGGAGGTAAACAGATGAGTACAGGAAGATTCGGCTCCTTTGGCGGCCAGTATATACCGGAAACGCTGATGAATGAAATTCAGCGATTGGAAAAAGCCTACGACCATTATAAACATGACCCGGCCTTTCAGGCAGAATTAAAAGAACTCCTTGATAACTATGCCAATCGGCCGTCACTCCTTTACTATGCCGAACGGATGACGAAAGATTTGGGTGGTGCGAAAGTCTATTTGAAGCGTGAAGATTTGAACCACACAGGGGCCCATAAAATCAACAATGCCTTAGGTCAGTGCCTGTTGGCGAAAAAGATGGGCAAGACCCGGGTCATCGCTGAAACCGGTGCCGGTCAGCACGGTGTTGCGACGGCGACGGCCGCCGCTTTCTTAGGCCTTGAATGTGAAGTGTTCATGGGCGAAGAAGATACGATTCGCCAGGCTTTGAACGTCTATCGTATGGAACTGTTGGGGGCTAAGGTCCATGCCGTTACTTCCGGCTCCCGAGTCCTTAAAGACGCCGTCAACGAAGCCATGCGAGAATGGGTCAGCCGTGTCGATGACACTCATTACGTCATCGGCTCGACCATGGGGCCTCATCCTTTCCCGATGATGGTTCGCGATTTCCAGGCCGTTATCAGTAAGGAAGCGCGTCAGCAGATCCTCGACAAGGAAGGGAAATTACCGGCAGCGGTCTTGGCCTGCGTCGGTGGCGGAAGCAATGCCATGGGTATGTTCTACCACTTCATCGACGATAAAGATGTCCGTCTCATCGGCTGCGAAGCTGCCGGCAAAGGCATCGATACCAAACTCCATGCGGCGACGATTGCCAAGGGGGAAGTGGGAATCTTTCACGGCATGAAATCGATTTTTTGCCAGAACGAAGACGGCCAGATCGACGAAGTCTATTCCATTTCGGCCGGTCTCGACTATCCCGGTATCGGACCGGAACACGCCTACTTAAATGAAACGGGTCGGGCTCAGTACATTCCGGTCAAAGATGATGAAGCCGTCGAAGCCTTTGAATATTTGGCCCGCACAGAAGGCATCATCTGCGCCATTGAAAGCGCCCACGCCGTCTATGAAGCCATGCAGCTGGCACCGACGATGAGTCCTGAAGACAGCATCATCGTCTGCTTGTCCGGCCGCGGCGATAAAGACGTCGCTGCCATTGCAAGATATAAGGGGAGGGATTTACATGAGTAAGATTGGCCAGGCTTTTAAAAAGGGAAAAGCCTTTATCGGATTTTTGACGGCAGGTGACCCGTCGTTGGAAAAGACCTATGAATACATTATGACCATGGAAAAAGCCGGAGCTGACTTGATTGAAATCGGAATTCCCTTTTCCGATCCCATTGCTGAAGGCATCGTCATCCAGGAAGCGGACTTACGGGCCTTGAAACAAGGGACGCGCATCGACGACGTCTTTGATCTCGTTAAGCGCGTCCGGAAGGATTCGCAGATCCCCTTGGTATTCTTGACCTATCTCAATCCCGTCTTCCATTATGGGGCCGATGCCTTCTTCACTCGTTGCGAAGAAGCAGGCCTCGATGGCATCATTATTCCGGATATGCCCTTTGAAGAACGGGGCGAATGTGCAGCCGCTGCCAAGGCTCATGGTATCGATATCATTTCCATGATTGCTCCGACCTCAAAAGACCGGATCCAGACCATTGCTAAGGCCGGGGAAGGATTTTTATACATCGTATCCTCCTTAGGCGTAACCGGAACAAGGACGGAAATCAAGACCAACCTCAAAGACATCATCGATACGGCTAAAGCTGTGACTGACGTTCCCTGTGCCGTCGGCTTCGGCATCAATACGACCGAACAGGCTGAAGCCATTGGCCGTGACGCCGACGGGGTCATCGTTGGCAGTGCCATCGTCAAACTGATTGCTAAATACGGGGACGATGCAGAAAAACCAATCTATGACTATGTGAAGGAAATGAAGGAAGCGGTCATGCGCAGCCGCTCATAATTAGGCCATATAGGAATTTACATAAAGATCTGAATGACAGTTCGTCGCTGTGGTTCAGATCTTTTTTTATGAAGAATGCTTATTTATTACAAATTGGCATAAAAAATAGTCTGTCTATGATAAATTTGGCACTTCGTTGACTTTGTCGATTTCCCATGATAATATGTAGGCAAGATATTTCTTGTAACGAAATATTTATATAACTAAGGTTTATGCACGCTATATGGATATTTCCATTTCAACAGAAGGAGTGACGATCATGGATTTTGAACTCACGAAACAACAGCAGCAAATTGTCGACCAAGTACGCGATTTTACGGCTAAACGGTTATTGCCCGGTGTTGTAGAACGCGATGAAGCTTCGGAATTTCCGTTGGAAGCTTTTAAAGAATTTGGCAGGATGGGCATGTTCGGTCTCTGCTATCCGACAGAATTCGGCGGCAGCGATGTCGGCTATCTTCCGTATATCCTGGCTGTTGAAGAAGTTTCCAAAGTAGATTCTTCCTTTGGCATCGGATTTTCGGTCAATACGTCTCTTTACGGCGGCAGTGTCATGTATTCTTCGGCGACGGATGAACAGAAAAAACGCTTTTTATCCCCCATCGCATCGGGCCAGGCCATCGGCTCCTTTGGACTGACGGAAGCGACGGCCGGTTCTGACGCTGCCGGTCAGCAGACGATTGCTACTAAAGACGGCGACGACTATATCTTAAACGGTACTAAAATTTTTAATACCAACGGTCCCATTGCCGACTATACCGTCGTCTACGCTTTGACTGATCCGGCTATCGGCATAAAGGGCATGTGCGCTTTCGTCTTGGAAAAAGGGATGGAAGGCTTCCATGTCGGCAAACTGGAAAATAAAATGGGCATCCGCTCGGCTCAGGTTTCGGAAATGGTCTTATCAAACGTTCGCGTTTCGGCAGACCGGATGATTGCCAAACCGGGCGAAGGCTTTAAACTGGCCATGAAGACTCTCGACGGCGGCCGTATCGGCGTCGGCGCTCAGGCCCTGGGCCTGGCAGAAGGGGCCTTTGACATTGCCATCGACTACCTGAAGAAACGTGAACAGTTCGGCAAACCGCTGTATAAGCAGCAGTATCTGGCCTTCAAGATGGCTGAACTCTACGCCGATATTGAAAAGGCACGCCTGGTTCTTTATAAGGCAGCCTGCCTCAAAGAAGCGGGTAAACCGTACACGACAGACGCGGCTGTTGCGAAACTGACCTGCACCGACGTTGCCATGAAAGTGACGACGGAATGCGTTCAGATGCTGGGCGGCAACGGTTACATGAAAGAATACCATGTCGAACGCATGATGCGCGATGCCAAGATCACCCAGATTTACGAAGGCACTAACGAAATTCAAAAACTCGTCATTTCCGGCGGTTTGTTCCGTTAAGACTGGCTTCTTCGAAAGTCTCCTTTCATGAAGATACATTAAAAGGGAGGCTGGCCGATAGCGATGGCTATCAGGTCAGCCTCCCTTTTTAGGTACATTATAAGATTTTTAAAAGATTTTAGTGACCGGCGACGACGCTTTCTTTGGCTTCGGCATCGAGAGTATGTGCCAGGTCATGGTCGGTCATGGCGCAGACAGCTGCGTCAGACCAAACGTTTTCCGCCGTTTCTACCATATCGATGATGGTATAAATCGGCAGGATGATGCCCATGATGCCGATCGGAGCACCGATACTGGACATGAGGGACAGGGTCAGGAAGTAGCAGCCCATGGGAACACCGGCATTGCCGATAGCTGCCAGAACGGCGATGAAGAGCCAGGCAATCATCGTGCCCATGGTCAATTCCGTACCGCCGTTTTGCATGAGGAAGAGGGACGTGACCAAGATGAAGGCTGCGCAGCCGTTCATGTTGATGGTCGTGCAAATCGGAAGTACGAAGCGCGATACCTGAGGATGAACGTTAAGGCGCTGTTCAGCCGAGGCCAGGGTAACCGGCAGGGTGCCGGCAGAGCTCTTGGTGAACAATGCGACGGCGATAGCCGGAGCCATTTTGCGGAAGACGTAGAGCGGATTCAAGCCGCGAATGGCTAAGAAAATCGGCAGGACGATGAAGAACTGAATGAGGTTGCCGCCGAGGATGACCAAGGTATATTTCCCCAAAGCGCTGACGATGATACCGGCTTCAATCTGAGCTGCCAGCTGAGCCGAGAAGGCCAGGATGCCGAGCGGTAAAATCCAAAGCAGGGCCCGAATGAGGGCGAAGAGGACTTCCTGCAGGCCTAAGAGGCCTTTGAGCAGGACGGCACGATTTTCGGTCTTGGGCATGAAGGCTAAGGCAAGGCCGACAGCGGCTGCGATGAGCATGACCGAAAGGACGTTGCCCGATAAGAAGGGCTGGAGTATATTATTCGGAATAACCGACAGGAAATGGTCGTAGTAGGTGACCGACTCGAGTTTCTGCGGAACGCTGGAAACACCGGAACTGATCAGTTCCATAGGCAGATTGCCAGGGGCAATCCAGATGTAGAGTGCCAGACCGATGGCGGCGGCACAAATCGTCGTCAGCAGGGTGTAGGTGACGGCGTGGGCAAAGATGCGCCCCGTTTCTTTTTTAGCACCCAGTGCCGATAAGGTTGTAATGACGGCTAAGGCGATGGTCGGTATAGCGATGAACTGGAATAAGCGCGTGAAAACCGTTGCGATGAAATCGAATAATTGGTTCAACACCGGAATACCAAGCCAGCCTAAGATGGCGCCGAGGATTAAGGCCCCGATCCATAAGATGAATTGACGGCCCTGATGGCGATTGCGATTGTTGCGCATCGCTTCCCGGGCTTGTTCTTGTACTCCGTCTCGTGATTCATTTGACATGAGTATCTTCCCCCTTTGAGAAATATGGACGGCAGTAATAAACTACCGTTTCAGTATATTATAGAAGAGGGCAGGCATTCTGTCAATGAAAGAGGCGTTCACATTGTAAAAAAAGACACGTAAAAGGATCGGCACACAAGCGACATATGTATACCGATCCTCACGTTATAGGATTCATATTCATTTAGTGTTTGATTCTGCTTTCGCTAAAACTCAAAACGTTAAAACAGTCATCGTTCGTTACAACCAGATACTTAGACTAACCTATTTGAAACACATCACACCCATTCGAAAAGTTCGAAGCACTTTAGATCAAGATAAGTTAATACATCATGTTCATCGACGAACTCGTGTTAATCCTATAGACATTATTTAGTTGTTCATGATCAACGCAATGAAAACTAAGTCTGTATCGCTGTTGTTTTCCAAGCCGTGACCCTTACCGTCTGATGTGTATGTAACGTCTCCTCGTTTAACGGTCCGGATTACTCCGTTGTCGTCATATTGTCCCTCACCGGAAAGGATATAATATGCTTCTGCGTTGTCAGTGTGAGCATGAAAACCTAAGGAACATCCAGGTTTCAAGGTGATTTCTGCGAACATACCAACGTCTCCTCGCAGTTCGGTGGCGCTCAGAAGCTGTCTCTTCAAGATGAACCCCTTGCCGCCAGCGGCATGTTCGACCTTCTCTACTTCCACTGGACTCACCCCTTTCTAATGCACTTGCAAGGAATCGACTTGCTTTCTATTCCTTCTGCATTTCTTGGCTATATTATAGCATAGAATTTCATGATTGTCATGATATAAACGTAAGTAAGTTATGTTATTTTAGAATATATCTAAGAATGGACATAAATAGAACGAATAGATTTGCTCCGTTATCCCTGTAAGATCGGGACGATTTTGGTGCAGTGGGGCATGACGTTGATCGTATAGTCTTCCTTGCCCTGTTCCTTTAACTTCTGTTGGGCCAGATTCCACGCTTCTTCGACGGTGGCTGCCGGGATTTGGCCGGTCCGGCGGATGTCCTCGAAGTTTCGTGGCAGGGTGACCAGGATGACTGTGTTTTTATGGGCCAGGCAGAACAGGTTGAAGGCGACGAAGAAGGGGATGGTGAAGTGAGCCCTGAGGGCCGTTTCCATTTCTTCCATCGTATCGTATTTGAAGCTGTCGAGGTAGATGGCCGGTTCTTTGATGTCGCGGGCTTCCATGATGGCGATGATGATGCCCCCTTCCTTGACGGCCATTTCAGCCGGGTCATAGCATTTGCTGCCCTGGTAGAGGCTGACGTCACTGGGATATCCGCCGGCGCAGGCGAAGACGACATCCGTTTTTTGCTTCATGGGGACGCGCTGGATGTCGAGGACGGCCTGCGTTCCGGCATGCCAGGCTTCATACCAATCGCCGCCGACCATGCGGCAGATTTCGCCGTCGGCATTGATGATGGAATGGACGAGGAAGCAGGGATTGATCTTGCTGCAGGCTTCGACCATGTCATCGTTCAAAGGATTGTTTTCAATCATGAGGGCCCGGGTCTTGGGATTGACACCGTGACCGAATTCGTCGGCCAAGGCATGGCAGTGATTGCGTTGAATCGTTTCGAAGCCGGATACGCCGGGCAGGATGAGCTTGCGGCCGCCGCCGAAACCGGCAAAGAGGTGGGTCGTAATGCCGTCGATGATGATGACCTTGTCGGCATCGACGACGTGTTTATTCAGCTTTAGCGGCGTGCCGAGCTTGGTCGTCCCGCAGTCGACGAGGGTCGGATCCATGCAGTCGTGCTGATAAGTCTTGATGCGGTCGATGACTTCCTGACCGCAGACGGCGACGTCTTCTTCCGGCGTCTGGGCCCGGTGGGAGCCTTGGGAAAAGACGATATAGATGTCGTCGTCGGGAATGCCGGCCAAGTTTAATTCATCGATGACGTAGATGAGAAATTGGTTGGAATGATTCCAAGTGCGCGTAATGTCGGCGACGACCAGGCAGACTTTATCACCGGGCTGTACCTTTTCGGCCAGCGGAGCGCTGCCGATGGGGTGGCGCATGCAGTCAATTGTCGCTTCTTTGACGTCGACGGCGGGGACGTGCTTTCCTTCCATGACGTCGGAAATATGTTCTTCCGGCAGTTTGACGGTCTGTGTCGTTTCACCAATACTGAAAGTAAATTCTTTTAATGCCATTGCCTATCACCACTTCTTTTTTTAAAATTAATATCAAGTTGTAACTTATTATATCATGATAAACACGGCATGCAAGATTAAAGTTAAAACAATCGGGCATAACGTTGGCAAATCGGTCATACGTTTCCGATATAGACGTGGTGCAGATGCTTTTTGGCAACGGCTGCTACCCGGTGAAGGGTATCGACCGGTGTCATCGGCGTCGTATCCCGATAACGGGGAAAGTAGCGAGTCAGATGGAGGGGAATATCCGGACGAAGTCCTGCCAGCCAGCGGGCTTCATGGTCTATTTGGTCTTCATCGTCGTTTTTTCCGGGAATGATTAAGGTCGTCACTTCGACGTGGCTGACGGCAGCGGCAGCGGTAATCGTATTTAATACGGGCTGCAGGGAGGCGCCGCACTGGGAGCGGTAGAACTCTTCGGAAAATCCTTTGAGGTCGATGTTCCAGGCGTCGATATAGGGGAGAAGCCCTTCGAGGGGCTTTCTTTCGATATAGCCATTGCTGACCATGACGTTGAACAGGCCTCGTTTCTTAAGCAGCGTCGCTGTTTGGATTATAAATTCATAGCTGAGGGTCGGTTCATTATAGGTATAGGCCAGGCCGATATTGCCCTGAGGTACGTATTTTTCGGCTAAGGCGACGGCCTCTCCCGGTGTCAGGTCTTGGGACGGTGCCGGCTGCTGCGAAATCTGCCAGTTCTGGCAGAAGGGACAGGTGAAGTTACAGCCCCAGGAACCGAGGGATAAGATAAGGGATCCGCAGTGGAAGTGATAGAGGGGCTTCTTTTCGATGGGATCTAAGGCAAGACTCGTGATTTTTCCGTAGTTTAAGGCCTGAAGGGTCGTACCGTCAAAGCCCCTCGTTTGGCAGCGGCCGCAGCGACCTTTCTCGATGCGGCAGTGATGGGGGCAGAGGCCGCAGACGGCCTTGCCGCTTCGGTCTATGTGATAAAAGGCAGCTTCCATGGGGATACCTACTTGTAACGGTCGACGGTGAAGCGGTATAAATCGGGCTGTATCTGCGGCGGGATGCCGGCCTTTTCCTTGGCGATGCTGATCTGCTGTTCGACCGTGTCTACGCCTTCGAGATCAGGAAGGAGGAGGCCTGTACGGGCATGGCTCATGACGATGACGCCGTACTTTTTGGGATTGAGCTCGCTGGCTGAGGTGACGGCCTCCGGCCTCCCTAAGACGTCGACGGAAATATCGATATCTGCGAGCTCTTCTAAGCTGACTGGTGAGAAACGCGGATCCCGTGTGGCCGCTGAGACGGCATTATGGATGATTTCACTGGCCGTATTCAGATGCATGGGAAGGAAGGTACCGATGCAGCCGCGCAGACGACTTCCTTTATGGAGAGATACGAAGGTACCGGCCTGATCCTGAAGTTCTTCCGGCAGGTCTTTGGGGACGGCCATTAAGGCATGATGCTGAAGGTAGTAGGTGATGCTTTCACGGGCCAAGCGGACTCGTATGTCCGAGGGAGCCCGTTTTACGACCTGGTCTTCCTGGCCTTCGGGAAGGTAGAGGGCGACACCGTAGCCGACGCCAAAGGGGGCTTCATAGGCATAGACCGGCATGACCGGGCGGAAGTGACGCAGGGCACCGAACAAAAAGTAGACGGAAGGCAGGCCGCAGGTGGCGATTTCGTCGATAAAACTGCGGCTGAGGTCGGTGAGTCCTGAGAGATTTTGCTTGAGCAGGGCTTCCATGACCAGCTTGTCGAAGACGGCCCCATTTGGCGTGTAGCCATTGGGCGAGCCTTGAAGCAGGCGGTGGGACAGATCGCCTGAGGCGATGACGGCAATGCGCCGGCCAAGGGGTTTGGCGGCCTTTATGACGATGTCGCCTAAGCGGGTCATACTGTCGTAATCGTCAAATCGGGGAGCCATGATGACGATAGGTCCGGTGAAGCCGGCTTTACGAAGGTAATATAAGGGGACGAAGGTGCCCTGGTCGACGCTGAGAGGATGGCCGAAGCGATCGCTCCAGGCGGCGTCGAGGCGATAGATATCGGTCTGTTGACTGGCCTTGTTGACAATTTCTTCGGCAAGGTCCATATCGGTCCGAACATCCATCGCAAGTTCCGGATAGCCGAAGGCGGCCAGGTTGCCGTAGAGGCGAGGCGCGGCGATGATAGCGGCTCCGTCGGGAAATACGTAATTGTGGGGCGATAAGATGACCAATGTTTCCGGTTTTTGACTGACAATCAGTGCCGAAGCCGCTTCGACAGCCTCGACGGTGGCGGTCATTTTTGACAATTCAGGGCCGCCTATTTCGGGCAGCATGATAGGCGGATGGGGAAAGAATCCGGCTGCTGCACAGACGTGTTCCATCGTGATTACCTCCTTTGCTGGGATGGATAATTAGAGTCAACTTTATTATACCCCAATCGGCCGGGGCCTCATAGCCCGGGACCGATTCCAGGCATGAAAAAAAGGACTATCTGATGATAGTCCTTTTGGTCAATATTCAGTATCTTCTAAAAGGCTCGTCTGTCCAAAGCGGGTCCGAAGATCCTTTCGTTCCATCTTCCATTTGGAAGATGCAATGGACATGGTCGGATCGTAATTAGGGGACTGCATGTTGAGGATGCCGCAGATGAATTCGTATTCCAGGTCATTGGTAAAGAACTTATCCTTATTGGCCTTGACGGCCGAGACGACTTCAGGATTGCGCTCCTTGTAACCGTCGGACAGATAGACGAACATGGGGATGCGCAGCACTTTGAAGCTGGCGCTGTCCGGTTGGCGGGCGACGTCGGGATCGCTGCCGTGATCTGAGAAGTAGACCATGGCGTCGAGGTTGAGGTTTTCCCGGGCGTAGTCAAAAATCTGCGAGAGAACCCAGTCCGTATAAAGCACGGTATTGTCGAAGTCGGCGGCACGGTTCAGATGGCCGTCGTCAAATTTCTGGAATTCTTTAGGGTAGCGGTTGCGGTATTCGATGTGGCTGCCCATGAGATGGAGGACGACGAAATTCTTTTCCTTCGGATTGACCCGCTTGAGGAATTGTAAGAGGGCGCCGTCCTGTGTCGATTCCTTTAAATCGCGGTCGACCCATTCTGAGACGTCGGCCGTATTGGCGACTAAGGTAATGGGGGTATCGGCGACGCCGACCGAACCTTGATTGCTGAACCAATACGTCTTATAGCCGGCCTTTTTGGCCATGTCAATGATGGAAATCGATTCGTTGAAGGGTTTGTTGTTGTAGAAGTTCGACTCGGTCAAGGCGTGCTCAAGAACCGGGACGGTATACCAAACACTGCTGTAGGCGTTAGTGAACAAGGTGAAGTCGGGATTGGCCTTCATGGCGGTCAACCACGGTGTATTGGGGACGTGATCGGGGTTGTACGCGTTCATCAAGGTTCGCGTTTCCGATTCGCCGATGACGACGACGACCGTATTGGGGTAGTCTGCCGGGTTCAGTTGGACGGCCTGTAAATTGGCGTATTTATCATCATGATTTTCGGCGTATAAAGCCGAGCGTTCCATATAATCGTGAGTGTCTAAAAAGGTTCGGACCGGGAAGGATTCCGGCAGGATTTCTTCCCCTAAGGCGACGATCGACGGGGCGATGATGAACAGTACCGATAAAACCGGTATCAATTTGCGGTACGTTTCCGTTCGGGGCAGGACGTCTTGGCGATAATTCAACAGGAACAAGGCGCTGAGAAGGGCAATCAGGCTGACGGCAATGGTGATGATTTTGGTAACCCCCAGGGACTGGAAGTATTCCAGGGTTTCTGCCGGCCCGGTCTGAAAGATGAGCAGGGCGCCCGACGTCGTAATCGATGAGTGGTACAAGGCATAGTAAGCCCATTGGAGCAGGATGAGAAAGACACCGACGAGCTGGACGACGGTCATGATGAGGGACCCTAATTTTCGCGGTACGTACTGCTTGATGAGCATGTTCAGGCAGAAGAAGATGGCAAAGAAGTAGAGCCCGACATAGATGTCGTAAATGTTATTTAAATAAATCGTGTTGGTATTTATCAGTGACACGTAGCTGAGATAGGGACCGGTCACGATCCACCCGAGGCCGATGAGGGCCGGCGGCAGCACGTTCTGCACGGACAGATGCTTCCAGTAAAATGCCAGTGACAAGACGACGGCAGTGACGCCCGGAAGCAGACCAAAAGTCATGTCGGCGATGTTGTCAGGCCCCATTCCCAGGGACACGATGAACTGCCATTGAAAGCAGGC
This sequence comes from Megasphaera massiliensis, assembly GCF_036305205.1. Classification (NCBI taxonomy): domain Bacteria; kingdom Bacillati; phylum Bacillota; class Negativicutes; order Veillonellales; family Veillonellaceae; genus Megasphaera; species Megasphaera massiliensis. The sequence goes on along the minus strand of NZ_JAXIXE010000008.1, from coordinate 54,883 downwards.
GATGTAGATGATGGCAAAGACAAGGAAAAGACGAAGCAGTCTGTGTCGCCATTTTTTTAGTGCGTTCATTGCGAAGTACATGGATTCGATCTACCCTCTCTATCTCTAGTGTAAAAACGATGTAAACAATGTAAACAACGTGTATCTTCTATATTATACATCAAATACGCGGAATAACATAGAGAAAAATGCAAAGATTTCTCGATAAAAAAGGGACTTAAAATTCTCTTTCCATGCATAGCCGGAAACTATGAAAATCCTTCGGAAGATACGTATTATACAGGCTAAGAGGCTTATGGTACACTAAAAATAAAGAGATATAATGGCATAAACATCGGAACTGCAAAGATTTGATAAAACACGGTTTGCCAATGGAAACAGTCATATATCATTATTATTTGACATACCTTAAAGGAGGCCATCATCATGGAAAAAGAACTGCTGAAAAAAATGGGTTTTGCGACACAGGCCATTCATGCCGGTGCTATGAAAAATGAATTCGGAGCGCTCACCAATCCGATTTATCAAACATCCACCTTTATTTTTGATTCGGCCGAACAAGGCGGCAATCGCTTTGCCCTCCAGGAACCGGGCTATATCTATTCCCGCCTGGGCAATCCGTCGAATACACAGGTCGAAGAAAAAGTGGCCATGCTTGAAGGCGGCGAGGCCTGCTGCTCCATGGGATCGGGTATGGGCGCCATCTCGTCGGCTCTTTGGACGCTCCTCCGTGCCGGCGATCACGTCGTTGCCGGCGATACCCTCTACGGCTGCACCTTCGCCCTGCTGAATCACGGCATGACCCGTTACGGCGTAGACGTATCCTTCGTCGACATTACTGATCTCGACGCCGTTAAAAAAGCCATTAAACCGAATACCCGCGTCGTCTACTTGGAAACGCCGGCCAACCCGACGTTAAAGATTTCCGATATTGAAAGCATCAGCAAGATCGCCCATGAAATGGGAGACATTACGGTCGTCGTCGATAATACCTTCTGCTCGCCGTATATCCAAAAGCCGCTGTCCCTCGGTGCCGACGTCGTCGTTCACTCGGCAACGAAGTATTTGAACGGCCACGGTGACGTCATTGCCGGCTTCGTCGTAGGGAAACTGGACTACATCACCAACGTCCGACTCTTCGGTCTCAAAGATATGACCGGTGCCGTCCTCAGTCCTTTTGACGCCTTCCTCATTTCCCGCGGCATGAAGACCTTGGCCCTGCGCATGGAAAAACACTCGTCCAATGCCATGAAGGTCGCTGAATTCCTGGAAACCCATCCGGCCGTAAAGAGTGTTGCCTATCCGGGGCTTAAGAGCTTCCCCCAGTACGAACTGGCTAAAAAACAGATGAGTCTTCCCGGCGGTATGATTTCCTTTGAATTGAAAGGCGGCAAGGAAGAAGGGGCCGTTGTCATGAATAACGTCAAACTGTGCAGCTTGGCCGTATCCCTCGGTGATGCGGAAACGCTCATTGAACACGCAGCCTCTATGACCCACTCGACGTATACTCCGGACGAATTAAAAGCTGCCGGCATCAGTGAAGGATTGGTTCGCCTTTCCGTAGGCCTTGAAGATCCGGAAGACATCATTGCCGATCTTAAACAGGCTCTTGATTTAGTAAAATAGACGGATTTTCTTGTATCAATGATGTATGAGTACACGAGGCGTCCCGGAACTTTTCGGGACGCCCTTTGTGTATGTATTATGCGGGAGACTGGATTATAGGTTATTTTTATGGCTTAAATAGCCTTTAACTATATAATTGTTAAGTGAATATATATTATACAAAGAAAATAATATGATGTACAATAAAGAAAAGATCGTGAGAGAGCTCCTCCTGCCGGGCCATAGCTTTCAAGAAGCGCGGGTTAAAACAAAACGGTTCGTGCGTGGACGGCTGCCCGTCCGTTACCCTTGTGATACGGCGCCACTACAGGGGACGATGGGACGGTGTGAAACGATACTCTCTAAGATGCGAAAGGAGACGACTTATGAAAGATAATGAAGGCCTCGAAAAGAAGGTGGAAAAGGCCATTACCAAGGAACGGCGTTATGAAGACCACCCTATAAAGCCAAACGCATTGGCTTTGATTCCCTTTGTCGTATTCATTGCAGTCTACTTGGGCAGCGGTATTATTCTCGATATGAGCGGCATGGAAATGGCATTCTACCAATTCCCGGCCCCGCTGGCGGCGGCTATCGGTGCGATTACGGCATTTATCCTTATCCGGGACAGTAACTTTGACGAAAAATTTGAAACCTTTGTCAAAGGATGCGGCGATTCCAACATCATTATCATGTGCATCATTTACCTCATGGCCGGAGGCTTCGCGGCTACCTGCAAGGCCATGGGCGGCATCGACTCGACGGTCAATTTGGGCTTGACCTATATTCCGCCGGAATACCTGGCGGCCGGTGTCTTTGTCATCGCCAGCTTCATCGCCACGGCGACGGGGACCTCCGTCGGCAGTGCCGCTGCCATCGGTCCGATTGCCGTAGCTGTCGCCGAAAAGGCCGGCATCCCCCTGCCGCTGATGATCGGCTGCGTCATGGGCGGCATCATGCTCGGTGACAATCTCTCTATCATTTCCGATACGACCATCGCTTCAACGCGGACGCAAGGCTGCGCCATGAAAGATAAGTTCCGCCTTAATTTTTGGCTGACCCTGGTGCCGGCCATCTTGACCGTTATCTTGCTCGTGCTCTTTGGCGGTTCAGAGACGGCCGTCAGCGCCGGTGATCATCCCTTCAGCCTGATCAAAGTGCTGCCGTATCTCGTCGTTTTGGTGACGGCTGTTGCCGGGGCCAATGTGTTTGCTGTCCTCGTCGGCGGCACGCTCCTGGCAGGGGCTATCGGTCTCTTTTACGGAGATTTGTCGCCCCTGTCTTTTGCCCAAGCGATTTACAAAGGTTTTTTAGGCATGACGGATATCTTCTTCCTGTCCATGCTGACCGGCGGCTTGGCGGCCATGGTCAACAAGGCCGGCGGCATCGCTTATCTCTTGACCACGGTCCAGCGCTTTATCAAAGACAAGAATTCTGCCGAATTGGGTATTTCGGCGCTGGTTTCCATTACCGATATTGCTACGGCCAATAATACGGTTTCTATCATCATCAACGGCGAAGTAGCCAAGCGCATTTGCTATAAGTTCCACGTCGATCCCCGCCGCAGTGCGGCCCTCTTGAGTACCTTCTCGACGATTTTCCAGGGCCTCGTTCCCTATGGGGCCCAGATGCTGATCATGGTCGGCTTTGCCAACGGCAAGGTATCGCCGCTGGAAGTCCTGCCGTACTGCTGGTTTATTTACCTTCTCGGCATTTCGGCCATCATTTCGATCTTTATTCCCTTCTCAGACGGTTTTATTCGCAAGGATCCTTGGAATTTTGAAGCTCAAAAGCCCCAGAGTCAGGTTGACGGCTCGCATGAAAAGGCTGCGCTCTTGTAGCGGCTGAGCCGTGAACATAAAAAACTCTTCCCCGGTGCATGGGGAAGAGTTTTTTTTGCCTTTATTCTGACCAGTGTTTCGTGAGTATGTTTTGGGCGATTCGTTCCGGTGCCTGTTTGGCCGGCTGATTTTCGGCGATGACATGATTGTGAACCAAGGTTTTTTCGAGCTGTTCGATATAGGCCCTGGCGGCTAAGGGTAAGGGCGTCTCCTGTAGTTTAATCCAGCCGACGCGCATAATATCCAAAGGATTTTTCATCGGAATCGATACGATGGGCCATTTTCGATCGTTGCGGAATAAGATGCCCGTCCCGATGGTATAGGCATCGGTGGCGGCAATGACACTGAATAAGGTCGAACGATCCGTCGTGCTGATTTCCCGTTCCGGTTTGATATCAGGAATGATGACTTCTTCGGAAAACTGGTACGAATCTTCTTCCTGCGTATATTGAATATAAGGATAAGGCCGGAGCTGATCAATCGAAAGCGACGGGTATTTTGCCAAGGGATGGTTGGCTTGGAGAAAGACGGACGGAGGGTACGCAAAGAGCTCGGTGAATTTCAGCCTGTTTTTGCGCAGCGTCCGGGTCATGAATTTTTGCGTCATCTTGGAGATGAAGATGATGCCGATTTGGCTGCGCTGGGTGACGACGTCCTGAATGACCTGGGACGTACGGCCTTCCCGGAAGGTGATGGCATACTGCGGCTTTTTGGATAACGTTTGCAGGTAGTCCGTAAAGGCATCGACGGCAAACATATAGTGCTGGGACGAGATGGAAAGGCGCAGCTTGTTCTTACTTGGCTGGTGGGGATTGAAATGTTCCCGCAGATTGGTCGTCTGCTCGATGATGTGATTGGCGTAATTAAGAAATTCCAGGCCTTCCGGGGTAAAGGTGATGCCGTGGCGGTTCCGTTCGAGGATGGTGATATGGAATTCTTTTTCGAGTTCCTTGATGGTCGTACTCAGACTGGGCTGGGCAATAAAAAGAGCTTCAGCCGCAGCTGAGATGGAATTGTGTTTTGATAACTCAACGATGTAATAAAGCTGTTGCAGGGTCATGAAAGGCACTTCCTTCGTATAGTTGATGCAGTATGATGCTCTCGGTGATGATGGATAGTCTTATTTTAACAGAGTCGACGATACTTTTAAAGGAACGGCCTTGTGTATGGAACGCGGCGGCCCAATGATGGGTGCCCGATGGGGTGAAAACTGCTGTTCAGGGGAGGCAGCGGGCTGATATTGGGGAACGAAGAGGGCGGCAGGGCGGTTTTTCTGAAAAGGAAAATCGTCCCTTTGTAAAAAATTATAAAAAAATAGCTTGCAAAATATAGACGACCATGATAGAATAATTATCGTTGAGGCACTACGTGCCGATACAATGGCAAACGGCCCCGTGGTGTAGCGGTTTAACATGTCGCCCTGTCACGGCGAAGATCGTCAGTTCAAATCTGATCGGGGTCGCCATTTTTTTTGCTCAGGTAGCTCAGTCGGTAGAGCAGGGGACTGAAAATCCCCGTGTCGGCGGTTCAATTCCGTCCCTGAGCACCAACAATATCATGTCATGCGGTTGTGGCGGAATGGCAGACGCGCTACTTTGAGGGGGTAGTGAGCGTAAGCTCATGGGGGTTCAAGTCCCCCCAACCGCACCATAGCTTCTCGTTGAGAAGCAGCGAATAGAAACGGCCCCGTGGTGTAGCGGTTTAACATGTCGCCCTGTCACGGCGAAGATCGTCAGTTCAAATCTGATCGGGGTCGCCATATTCTTTTTTTAATTTTATATGCGGTTGTGGCGGAATGGCAGACGCGCTACTTTGAGGGGGTAGTGAACGAAAGTTCATGGGGGTTCAAGTCCCCCCAACCGCACCACCTGAACGGTCCTACCGCTATGCGGCAGGACCGTTTTTTATAGGCATGAATCCACTCCGAACGGAGGAAATACGCATGGATAAGGAACACGTTTTTTTTGAGAACTATGCTAAACACTGGGACCGTGACCGGAAAGAGAATCGGACCATTTTGTCGGAATTTTTAAGGCTGATGGCGCTTGAAACAGGGGCGGCCGTCCTCGATGCCGGCTGCGGAACCGGCGTCCTCCTGCCCTATTTGGCCGAGGCCGTCGGTGCTGACGGGGCGGTAGAGGGCTTCGATTACTCCCAGCAGATGATCGATGTCGCTAAGGATAAATTTGCCTCCTGGGCGAACGTTACTTTTACGACGGGGGACGTCCTTAAATACCACTTTGAGGCCCGTCGCTACGATGCCGTCTGCTGCCTTAATTTCTACCCACACATCGCCGACCACAGCCGCGACGTCATCCGCCGCCTGTACGATGCCGTCGCTCCGGGCGGGATGCTGGTCATCATGCATGATATGTCCCGCAAGGCCGTCAATGCCATTCACGGCGGGGCACCGATCCTGCCGCCCGTCGATATCCTGGGGGAAAAACTGATCAGTGCCGGATTTTCAGTTACCGTCGCCATGGATACGGAGTCGTTTTATTTCATCAAAGCCGTCAAGGACGCCGATGCCGACGATTTTGTTTACGACGAGGACGTCTCTCCTGTGCCCATTGCCGATCATGGGAGGGGGCACCATCATCACCATGCCGAAACGAAGCGCGTCATGAACCGCTTGTCGCGCATCAGCGGCCATATCGAAGCCATTAAGCGCATGGTCGAAGAGGAACGGGACTGCAGCGACGTCTTAGTTCAGCTGGCAGCTGTCCATTCGGCCATTGCCGGTGTAAGTCGGGTCATCTTGAAGGACCATATCGATCACTGTATCGTCGATGCCATCCGTGACGATGATGAAGCTGCTGTAGAAAAACTGAAGAAGGCTATTAATACCTTTGTAAAGTAATGGTATAATGAACTTATCCATTGTGAAAGGGTGTGACTGCCATGCAGTTTCGGGTATTAAACGGTGATATATCGGAATGGAATACCGACGGAATCGTATATTCTGCCAGTTCAACCCTGTTGCCGACAAGTCCCGTCAGCCGTAAGATTCATCAAAGAGGGGGCATTTCTTTTTCGGCCTATTGCCGTCATATCGGCATGTGTCACGTTGGCCATGCCGTCATGACCAAGGGCTGCCAATTAAAAGCCGCTTTTGTCATCCATGCCGTAGGGCCTTATTGGGCCGGCGGCAAACGGGGAGAGGAAGAGACCCTCTTATCGGCCTGCCGAGAGGCCTTGCAGTTAGCCCGGGAAAAGAAGCTGAAAGAGCTGGCCTTGGCACCGCTCAGCTCAGCCGATAAAGGCTATCCTCTCCAGCGGGCGGCGGCGGCCGTCGTTCCCTTGCTGCTCACGGAAGGCGGCGATTTTGACCGATTGGATATCGTCTGCGCCGATGATGCGGAACAGGCAGCCTATACGAAATCGGCGGTGTTCTTTTGGCTCCATCAATTGCGGGAGGCCTCGGAAAGTGCACGCAGAGGGCTGGCGGCGAAGATCGGTACGGCCTTGGCCTTGCTGCCCTGTCGTGAAGGAACACCGGATCCGATCGTTCTGGCCGGGAAGGTGAAGGCTGTAGAAGCCATCATCCAGCCTTTTTTACAATTGACGAGGCCCAGCCTGGCCGATGTCGAGCAGACGGCCTTACAGATTCGAGCCTTATACTCAGACAAACAAGAGAAAGGGGAGTAGCCCATGGCCTCGACCATAGGAACCCATGAAATGGACGCTTCCATCCAGTGTCCGGCATGCCGGGCGTCCGGGGTATTCCATACTTGGGATATCATTGACGCCGGTGATGTGTCCCTGAAGGACCGCGTTCTTTTTGATGAGAATTTATTTTTTTATACCTGTCCTCACTGCCAAAGTAAGATCCATATTGAAAGCAAGTGCCTCTATATCGACAGGGACAAGAAACTGCTGATATGGCACATTCCTGACCCTAAGGAAACAGTTACCCTCGACGAAGTTCAAGGTGCTTTGGGGACGACGTCCTTGGCAGCATACACCTGCCGGGCTGCCCTGACCTGGGGCGAATGGCGGGAGAAAATCATCGAATGCGAAAGCGCCTACGACGATCGGTTGTATGAAATCATTAAATATGGGGCTTATCAGCTGCTCAGCAAAGAGGATAAAGAGCGGCTTCCCTTAGAGGCATATCATCTCGATTATGCTGACGACGGCCATGATCCGGAACGCTTAGCCCTTGTTTTCATGAAGAAAGATGAAAAGGGAATGGCCTATGTTTATCCCATTACAGAGAAGCTGAAAGAAGTGACCCGAGACATTTTCATGCCGATCATCGATCAGCTTTCCCGTGAGAAACAGGCGACCTTTGAACGTTTCGGGTATGCCTGGGCCAGCCAGTTCATGACGTATCTCATCAAGGCTGCGGAAGCCGATGCCAATCGGGATACCTACGGTAACCTCATTGGATTCTGGATAAAAACAATCGGCGAGGAAATCTTCCAAACGGTGGTAAAACCGCAGGCCTAGCATGGATGAAAACGGCATAACTGTCCAATAAATCGGGAATCGGCCGGGGCAAGTACATCCCCTTTGCGGAGTCCCGATTTATTGACAGATTATTTGATAAAAAATATAATATTATTAATAGTTTAGGTTTGTAAGATACCTGTTTATCTATTGATTTTTAGAAAAGAAAGGGCGCATTTGATGTTTTCAATTTTAAAACGAATTATGTTGACTACGGTTATTGCAATTGGCTTTATGATTGGTTCCATGACGGTGACGGCCCAGGCCGATATGCCGCCGACAATTGCCGAATCGGCGTGTATGATCGATATCGATACGGGAAAAGTATTATATCAGGTCAATCCGACGAAGTGGGTCCATCCGGCCAGTACAACAAAAATCGTTACCTTGATTACGGCATTAGATCAGTATAAAGATAAACTGGATCAGCCTTTACAGATTTCTTGGGAAGCGGCCAATACCGAGCCTTCCAGCTTGGGAATTGCGCCGGGAGATCCGATTACCATTCGCGAAGCTCTGCGGGGCATGATGGTCGTTTCCGGCAATGATGCTGCCGTCGCTGTGGCACAGACTCTGGGCGGTTCCGTTGAAGGCTATGCGGAAAAGATGAATGCAGAAGCAGTTAAAATGGGAGCAGCCCATACGAATTTCGTCAATCCCAACGGACTGACGGCAGCCCACCATTATACGACGGCCTTGGATATGGCTAAGATGGCTGCATATGGGATGAAAAACTTCCCTGAATTTCGATATATCGTCGGCCTCAAGGCCTATGACGTCCATTATTTAGATAATCGGACACCGAAACGGGTCACGACGACGAATCATTTCCTGACCAGCGGCTATCAAGGAGCCAATGGTATTAAGACAGGCTTTACCAACGCTGCCGGCGACTGCCTGGTCGCATCGGCAACGCGAGACGGCCATACCTTAGTATTGGTCCTGTATAATGATGACAATCGATGGACCGATGCTCCGGCCATTTTAGACTACGGGTTCCGCCGGCTTCAGACCGGGAACTAAGCTGATTGAATCATTTCTGAGGGGGGATTGTTATGGCGCGTGTGTTAATTATTGATCAAGACCGGATGATTGCGGCTATCGAACGCGATTTTCTGGAGACGAACGGCTTTGATGTGGCCGTCGCCATGACAGGTAAAGAGGGAATGAAACTTTTTGACGGGGGCGATATTGAGGCGGTCATCCTCGATGTCGACCTTTCCGATACGGATGGTTTTTTACTGTGCCGCAAACTGCGGGCCGTCAGCAACGTCCCCATTCTTTTCATCACGGCACGAGATGCCTTGGAAGATAAGGTAAAAGGATTCAGCTTGGGTGCTGATGATTATATTGTAAAACCTTTTAATCCGTCGGAAATGATTGCCCGCTTAAAAGCCCATCTCGATATCCATGAACGACTCTTAGGCAGCCAGCGTACAGAGGCAGATAACAGCAAGCCCGATATCCAAATCGGAGATCTGCGTATCTTTGTCAAACGGCATCAAGTCTTTCGCGGCAGTCGGGAAATTTCCTTGACGGGCAAGGAATTCAACTTGCTTTTGTTTTTGGCCCGTCACCCCAATCAGGTGTTTTCTAAAAAATACCTCTTTGAAATGATTTGGCATCTCGACGCCTTGGGCGAATTGGCGACGGTCACGGTCCATGTCAATCGCCTGCGGGATAAGTTGAATGAAGTAGAACCGCCGTTTACGGCGATTGAAACAGTCTGGGGAAACGGTTATCGTTTTCGCGTAGAAGAATAACACGCTGTTGTCTATGTAGGCAATAAAAAAAGGGAGCCCTCGTAAGAGGGCTCCCTTCGTGTTGCTTAGTAGTTCGTAGCTTGGATTTCAAAGAAGGCCTGAGGATGAGCACATACCGGACAGATCTTCGGAGCTTCATCAGCTTCTACGATGAAACCACAGTTGCGGCATATCCACGTTTTCTTTTCAGAACGTTTGAATACCTGTTTTGATTCGATGTTGTTGAGGAGCGCTAAGTAACGTTCTTCGTGATGTTTTTCGATTTGAGCGACTTTTTCGAACAAGAATGCAATCTTGTCGAAGCCTTCTTCACGAGCTTCTTTTGCGAAGGTCGGATACATTTCCGTCCATTCGTAATGTTCGCCGGCAGCCGCATCTTTCAATGCATCGACGTCGTTCGGCATTTCGCCGCCATGGAGAAGTTTGAACCAGATTTTAGCATGTTCTTTTTCGTTGTTGGCCGTTTCTTCAAAGAAGGCTTTGATCTGTTCGTAGCCTGCTTTTTTTGCTACGCTGGCATAATAGGTGTACTTATTGCGTGCCTGGGATTCGCCGGAAAACGCTTCCTGTAAGTTTTTTTCTGTTTTTGAACCTTTTAATTCCATAACTCAATTCCTCCTTAATAGTAATTCATTCATCGGGACGTTGTTATTTTTAGCACCCCTCCGGGTTGATATTATTGTAACACCTTTCGATTTTACTGTCAACGAAGATTCATTCCTTGTTGATAAAAAGGAATAGGGATGAATTACTGATCTTTTTCGTCTGCCGCGCGATTATTATCGTGAATGACGGAACGATCGGATGATTCGGACCGGGATCTTGTATCGTCGCGGCGGGTATCTTTTGCCGGTTCTTTACGGCGAACCGACGAATCAGATGACTTTTCGGAATCGGAAGACTCATCGTGGCTGCGGTCGCTGTCGCTGCCGTCATGAATGCGGGCATCCCATTCATTTTGGAGGTCGCTGCCGGCTTCTTCGGCTGAATCTTTCAGGTTGCCGTACTTCGATTCAAATTGGCGTTCGATTTCGGCGGCCTTTTCAGGATACATGGTCCGCAGTTTATCGAGCATTTCCTCTTTGCTGGCATTGCCCTTATCTAAAGCACCTTGGAGTTCTTTATATTCCTTATAATAAGTCATCCAACGCTTCAGGGCCGGGTAGTCGCTGCTCATAAAGGACGTATAGCTGCCGAAGGCAAAGGCCAGGGTCAAAAAGAGACAGATAATAACGCGAGCCATTTTTAAGACCTCCTTCCGCGGGCTGCCGCATGGCAGGCCTGGCCGGCATAACTGGCCGTTAAGCTGGCAAAGAGAACGGTGAGTACGACCAGGACACGCGTCATGATAGAAATCGTAGGCAAGGGCAAAAGATCACTATAGGCATAGGTTGGAATGAAGGAGATGGCGATGGACGCCAAAATGACCAGGGTGAGCCCGGCATATAAGAAGCCGCTTAGAATGCCGAACAAGGTGCCGAGAATGTCTAAAAAAGGACTGGCAACGGCCTTGGCTGTATTGTTTGCCCCGTCATTCCAATTGAAATCACGCCCCGTTTCCCGGTCCGGTTCTTGGTACGATCGGCGTTGGGGCGGACGGGACTGGTAGGACCGGCGAGTCTTCCGGGGCCGGCCATAGTCGTCCGGCTGTTCCGGCAGATCATAGCGGGAAGAGGCAGTCCCCGGGCCGAAATCGTCGTATTCTTGGTACGAGTCGTCATAGTCATCTCCGGGCATGCGAGGATTGTCTTCGGGGATGATGGGTTCGCCGATATAGTAACGGTAGATGTTCTTCGGGTGGCCGAGTTTACAGCAGATTTCTTCTTCTGTTTTGCCCTGACTGGCGCCGAGGCGGAACTGTTCTTCACAGTCTTCGATGATGCCTTTTAAGTCATTTTTATCGCTCTTGCGGAAATAATACTGCAAGAGGTCCATGAATTCATTCTTTTTCATGTTTTTGGTTTAGAGGCCCTTCCTTTCTTACCGATTCTTCATAACGTTGGTGAAATGATGCGCCGTATTGCCAGACGGCAATGGTGACCGCCGCCGTGACGGCGATGAGGATGAAGACACCGTAGGTTGGCATATCGGGTAAAAAGGCAATCGATGCCAGCGGTTCTTTTTCTAAGGCGATACAGACAGCTATCCAGCCCAAAAGGGCGACCATGCACAAGGTCAGGACAGAGCCGACAGCATAACAGAGTCGATATAATCGGCGCAGGCTTTGCTGGTTCGTCGATGACGTCAAAAAAATCCCTCCTCGTTTCTGTGATTATCCCTTATCTTAACACAGCCTATGAGGTCGGTCAATTGCACCCCCTTTTCGGACAGCAGTGACTTGCAGGGCCATGGTTCAGACTATATAATGATATATATGCAATCATTAGCTTCTGATAGAGGAGGAATTTTTTATGGCTGATTTTGTCCGTTACTATGTAGGCGACGTGGTCCAAATGAAGAAGGCCCACCCCTGCGGCTGCAATGAGTGGGAAGTACTTCGTATCGGCGTCGATTTTGTCATCCGCTGCACCGGCTGCGGGCACAGGGTTATGATCCCCAGACCGAAGTTTGAAAAGGCTGTCAAGAAACGGCTCCATTCTCATGGCGAAGATTCGGAAAAAGCGTAAAAATTTAGAAAAAGGTATTTTTATTTTTGGAACTTTGTGGTACAATAATCAACAGTTAATATTTTAATACTTTACCAAGATAAAGCGATAAAGAAAGGGTGGTCATAGGATGAACAATAATACCTTGGATGGAGTGAAGATGCTCCACCATGATGAAATGCGCAATTATGACCGAATCCAGGGAAAAATCATTTCCGTCATCATGAACCACGGCTGTAAGATTATTGAGACGCCCAGTTTTGAAGATTACGATGTGTACCGGCACTTCTTTCCTCATCTTCGCCAGCAAATGGTTAAGACCATCGATACCGACGGTCGGGTCCTCGTCCTGCGCCCCGATGTGACGCTGCCCGTCGTTGAAACGGCGGCCCGAGAATTTCCTCGTGCCAACCAGCTCATTAAATTCGGTTATGTCAGCACTGTCTTTCGTGAATACTACGGCCGGTCGACATATGGCAAGGACTTTTTACAAGGCGGCATTGAAATTTTGGGCGACTCCAGTCCGGAATGCGACGGCGAAGTCATCGTTACGGCAGCAGAGATATTAAAGGCTGTCGGCGTCGAAAACATTCGCATCGATATCGGTACGGCTGCCTATACGAAGGCCCTGTTCGAAGGTCTTCCCATTTCGGCAGAACAGAAGGAAACCCTGAAACGATACATGGCAGAACGAAACCTCGTTGCCTGTAAGTCCTATATTGAGTCCCTCTCCCTTTCGGCGGAAGCCCGGGAAGCCCTCATTTCCCTGCCGGTTCTGTTCGGTTCCTATGCCCAGACTCTCAGCAAGGCTCGAGACTATTCGATTAACAGCGGCATGCTGAATGCCTTGTCTCGATTGGAAGCCGTTTATGATTACATCCTCTATGCCGGTTATGCCGATAAAGTCCAACTCGATTTCGGCTTTGCCAGTCCTTTGGGCTATTATACGGATACCGTCTTTAAGGTGTATGTTGACGGAGCCTTGTACGATATCATCGACGGCGGCCGCTATGACCGCCTGTCGTCTCGTTTTGGCGTCGATCGTCCGGCCTGCGGCTTCGGCATGAATATCAACCTCTTGTATGAATACATGAACGATGCCGGTATTCTTGAAGATACGGAGCCGTCTTTTCAGTTAGCCGTTTCCTATACGACGAGTGATCAGCCGTTGATTCGGGATCTTATGAATTGGCGCAGTAGAGGGTTCCGCGTTGCGGCCTATCCTGATTCGTCATTTATCGATAGTTCTGATTACAGCATTCATGCCATATACCGCAACGGCTCGTATTATAAAGACGGTCAGTGCCTGACGGCAGAAGACCTGGAAACATTGATGGGGAGGTTGTAAGATGGCCATTCACATTGCCCTGGCTAAGGGCCGCATTCATAAAGCCGTCATGAAATATCTGGCCGACAGCGGCTATGAATTTCCGACGTATTCCGAAGCAAGTCGCCGGCTGATTTTTGAAGATGCCAAAGGACAGCTCAAGGTGACTTTAGTCAAATCGCCCGATGTGGCGGTCTATGTCGAACGAGGGGCGGCCGATGTCGGCATCGTCGGCAAAGACGTTCTCCTTGAAGAAGCTCCGGGAGCGGATGTCTATGAAGTCATGGACCTCGGCATCGGCTGCTGCCGCATGGCCGTCGCCGGCATTGCCGGGAAAAAAGTTGACATGACCAAGCGAATTACGATTGGTACTAAGTACCCGCGGATTGCGCGCAGTTATTTTGAAGCCAATCATCACAGTGTAGATATTATCAAACTCAATGGCTCTGTCGAATTGGCACCTATTGTCGGTTTGTCTGATGTCATCGTCGATATTGTTGAAACGGGCAATACGCTGAAAGCGAATGGATTGGAAGTCTTGAATTATTTCATGGATTTCAGTGCCCGCATGATCTGCAACCCCGTTTCGTTTAAAATGAAGTACCGCGATATTCAGCTGCTCATGGACGTCATCCGTCAGCACAGCATAAAGGCATAGTAGGGGGAATCAGGATGGAATGGATAGATGTACCCGCCAAGGGGTTGACCTTGCGCGATATTCGCCGTATTACTCGGCGCGATCAGGCCGAAAGTGAAGATATCCGCAAGGCTGTAGAAGAAATTTTAGCCAATGTCGAACAGGACGGAGACGAAGCTGTTCGTATGTATACAAAAAAATTTGACGGTGTCGCCATCGAGGATTTCCTGGTCACGCCGGAAGAAATAGACCGGGCCGTTGCTGCCGTCGGTCCCGATTTTATGAGTATCCTTGAAGAAGGGGCGGCTAACATCCGAGCCTATCATGAACGGCAGGTGGAAAAGACCTGGTTCGATACCTTCCGTCCCGGCGTCCGCCTGGGTGCGAAATTCACACCTATTCAGCGCGTCGGCGTCTATGTGCCCGGCGGGACAGCTGCTTATCCGTCAACGGTTCTCATGGATACGATTCCGGCTCATGTCGCCGGTGTCCCGTCCATTGCCGTCTTTACCCCGCCGGCTAAAGACGGATCGGTCAATCCGTATATTTTGGCGGCAGCTCACGTCGCCGGTGCTACGGAAATTTACAAGGTCGGCGGGGCTCAGGGGATTGCCGCTGCTGCGTACGGTACGGAAAGCATTGCACCGGTCTTTAAAATCGTCGGCCCGGGCAATGCCTATGTAGCCATGGCGAAACGGTTGGTCTTCGGTACGGTCGGTATCGACATGATTGCCGGACCCAGTGAAGTCGGCGTCTTGGCAGACCACGAAGCCAATCCCGTATGGATTGCGGCCGACCTATTGGCCCAAGCTGAACACGATCGGCGGGCTGCTGTATTCCTGGTCACGCCGAGTGCAGCCCTTGCCAGTGAAGTAGAACGCGAAATCAAACGTCAGTTGGAAGACCTGCCGCGTAAGGCTATTGCTTCGGAAGCGATTGAAAAATACGCCAAGTTTTTTATCGTTAAGGATAAAGATCAGGCCGTCGACATCATGAACCTCATTGCTCCGGAACATTTGGAAATCGCCTTCCCTGATGCCGAAGACTATGCGAAAAAAATCGTCAACGCCGGGGCCATCTTTATCGGGTCCTATACGACAGAACCTTTAGGCGATTACTTTGCAGGGCCTAATCACACCTTGCCGACTATGGGAACGGCTGCTTTTTCATCTCCCCTTGGCGTCTATGATTTTGTTAAGCGCAGCAGTCTCTTGTCCTATAATAAGGAAGCTTTTGAAGCCGTAGCCGATAAGGTCATCCGCTTTGCCAATGTCGAAGGATTACAGGCTCACGGCCGGGCTGTAAGGAGGAGAATCGATGAACAATAAATGGCTTCGTCAGACCATACAATCTTTTAAGCCCTATGCGGCACCGAAAATAAACGAATCAATCGTCATTGACGCCAATGAAAGTCCTTATAATATCTTCGATTTTCCCCAGGTCGCAGAAGCCTTCCTGGCACGCATGAAACAGACGCCGTCCTACCATTACCCGGACCCCTTTGCCGGGGAACTGCGAGAAGCCTTGGCTCAATACGTCGGCTGTGGTCCGGAAGAAGTCCTGGTCGGAAATGGCGGGGATGAAATCATCAGCCTGGTCATGAACACCTTCTTAAATCCCGGAGATGTCCTGCTTACGCACACGCCGACCTTCGATATATACGGTCTCGATGCCGAAGTTCTCGGAGCTAAGGTAGTCACTGTTCCCGACCTCGACGGCTATCGTAGAGATTGTGACGGATTCCTTGAAATGGTAAAGGAACTGCAGCCCAAGGTGACCGTTCTCTGCAATCCCAACAATCCGACGGGGGAGCTGCTGCCAATGGCGTATGTAGAAGCCGTGCTACAGGCTTCGGAAAACCCCGTCGTCATCGATGAAGCCTACTTGGAATTTGCCGGTGTGCCCAGCATCATTACCAAGCTTTCCCAATACGACAACCTCATCGTTATCCGGACCTTGTCCAAAGCTTTCGGGTTGGCCGGCTGCCGTGTCGGTTACGGCGTGGCTCAAAAATCCGTCATCGAGGCCTTGGGGCTGACGAAACTTGTCTATAACCTGAATGTCCTCTCTCAGAATGCGGCCTTGGCGGCTTTAGAATACGCCGATGACATTTTGGCTCATAATATCCCGCCGACGCTGGCGGCCCGCGACGTCTTCTATAAAGCTTTAGAGGCTGTGCCTGAAATCACAGCCTATCCCAGTGCGACCAACTTCGTCCTCATTCGCGTTCCCGACGGACCGGCCATGGACAAGGCCTTGCGCGATGCCGATATTTCCGTCCGCTCGTATAAGGCGGACAATCTCAAAGACTGCCTGCGGATTACGATTACGACAGAAGACGTCGTCCAAAAAGTCGTCGCTGTCCTTACGAAAGAGGTGAAAAAACATGCGTAGCGCTCAAATCGAACGGGAGACGGCAGAAACGCAGATTGCCGTATCCCTCAATATCGATGGTTCCGGGACCTTTGGCGGTTCGACGGGCATCGGATTTTTTGACCACATGATGAATCTCTTGGCCTGCCACAGCGGTATGGATATTACCCTTCACGTCCATGGGGACCTGGATGTCGATACCCACCATGTCTTGGAAGATTTGGCCATCGTCTTTGGCGACGCCTTGACCAAGGCTCTCGGTGATAAGAAAGGCATCCACCGCTACGGTATGTTCTACTGCCCCATGGATGAGGCTCTGACGAGGGTCGTCATCGATCTCAGCGGCCGACCGTACCTCGTTTACGATGTGAACCTTAAGGTCGAACGAATCGGTGCCTTTGAAACGGAAATGCTCCGGGAATTTCTTTACGCCCTTTCCGTTCACGGACGCATGAACCTTCACGTGACTAACTTATACGGCGTAAATGCCCATCACATCGTCGAATCGATCTTTAAAGCCTTAGGCCACGCCTTAAAGGAAGCGGTCCGCATGGACGGTGATGAAACGAGTGTCTTATCGACAAAAGGGGTGTTGGAATGAAGATTGCTGTCATTGACTATGAAGTCGGAAACCTGGCTAATGTCTATCATGCTTGGAAGCGCCTCGGCATCGAAGCGGCCATTACCCGCGATGCCTCCGTCATCCGTGACGCTGATTTAATCGAACTCCCCGGTGTCGGCGCCGTTCGGGATGCCATCGGGAACTTAGAAAAATTTGACCTCATTCCTCTCCTACAGGAACAAGTAAAAGCCGGAAAATTCTTCATGGGTGTCTGCTTGGGAATGCAGCTTTTATTTGAACAGAGTTTTGAAGGCGGAACGTATAAGGGCTTAGGTTTTCTGCCCGGCGATATCGTACCCTTTCACACGAAATTGAAAGTACCGCACATGGGCTGGAATGCCTTGGAATTTCGTCAGGACCACTGGCTCAAAAAGAATCTTCCCAAAGAGCCTTACGTGTATTTCGTTCATTCGTATCATAAAGCACCGGCTGCGACGCCTGACGTCATTGCCACGGCCGACTACGGAGAACCGGTACCGGCTATCTGCGGCCTCAACAACGTCCTTGGCTTCCAATTCCATCCGGAAAAGAGCGGCCGCGTAGGACAGCAGCTCCTGCAAAATGTCGTCGATTATGTGAAACAGGAAGGATGAGACCATGATTGTATTTCCCGCTATTGATATCCAAAACGGCCGCGCCGTCCGCTTGCGCCAAGGCGTAAAAGATGACAGTACGACCTATTTTGACAATCCTGTCGAAGCGGCTGTTAAATGGGCTGACGAAGGGGCTCTCTTTCTCCACGTCGTCGACCTTGACGGCGCTTTTTCCGGGAGCCTCGCTAACGCTTCTATTATCAGCGATATTTGTGAAGCCGTTGATATCCCCGTCGAAGTCGGCGGCGGTATCCGCAGTGAAGAAGCGATTGAAACCTATCTAGAGGCCGGCGTCAATCGGGTCATCATCGGCTCTAAGGCCGTCGAAGATCCGGACTTTATGGCTGCCATGGCTAAAAAATACGGCTCCATGCTGGCCGTATCCATCGATGCCAAGGAAGACGTCGTAGCCACCCGCGGTTGGGTCGACGGCAGCGATAAACGCGTTTTGCCTTTTGCCCAATCGATGCTGGACCTGGGCATCAATACCTTGATTTATACCGATATCAGTCGTGATGGGATGCTGACCGGACCGAATTTTACCGTCCTTGGTCAGCTCCAGCAGCTGCCTTATATTCGCCTTATCGCTTCCGGCGGCATGAGCAGCATCGACGATTTAAAAAAACTGAAGGCCATGGGCATCTACGGTGCCATTACCGGGAAAGCCTTGTACGAGGGGAAAATTACCATGGCGGAAATCCGAAGTTTAGGGGGAATGTAAGATGTTGGCGAAACGAATCGTGCCCTGCCTTGACGTCCGGAACGGCCGCGTCGTGAAGGGCAAGCAATTTAAGCACCTGCAGGATGTTGACGATCCGGTCAGCTTAGGGAAATTCTATTCAGACCAGCTGGCAGACGAACTCGTCTTTTACGATATTACGGCGACCCATGAAAAACGCCATATCTTCCTGGACGTCGTTCGCGCCGTGGCCGAAACGATAACTATCCCCTTTACGATCGGCGGCGGTATTGCCAGTATCGACGACTTTCACCAAGTCTTGCGGGCCGGTGCCGATAAGGTATCGGTCAACTCGGCGGCTGTTCGGCGGCCGGAACTGATTCGCGAGGCTGCCCAGCGTTTTGGCAGCCAGTGTGTCGTCTTGTCTATCGATGCCAAGCGCGACAACCATGGCAGCTGGCAGGTATACGTCGAAGGGGGACGTAAGAATACCGGCATCGACGCCATGGCTTGGGCCAAACAGGGCGTTGCTTTAGGGGCCGGTGAAATCTGCATGAATTCCATGGATGCCGACGGAGAAAAGGCCGGGTTCGATTTGGAATTGAACCGCCGTTTGGCTTCTGAACTTCCCGTGCCGATCATTGCCTCCGGCGGAGCCGGCACGATGCAGGATTTTAAAGACGTCTTCGATACCGGTGTCGATGCAGCCTTGGCAGCTTCGGTGTTTCACTTTGGACAAATCGATATTCCCGATTTGAAAGTTTATTTACAGGAACAGGGGATTCCCATGAGAGGGGCAGAAGTATAAATGGATAGTGTATCGATGAAAGATATAAAATTTGACGGCGCCGGATTGGTTCCAGCCGTCGTTCAAGAAGGATGCAGCGGAAAAATCCTGATGGTAGCTTATATGAATGAAGAAGCGCTCCGGCGTACTGTTGAAAGCGGCGACGCCTGGTATTACAGCCGCAGCCGAAATGAATTGTGGCATAAGGGGGAAACGTCGGGCCATTTTCAGCATGTCCGCTCCATCGCCGTCGACTGCGATGCCGATACGATTTTGCTGACTGTCGACCAAGTCGGCGCAGCCTGCCATACGGGCCATAAATCGTGCTTCTTCCGGTCCATGACAGAATGGGAAAAAAGCTACACCGGAAGCCTGTCCATCTTGTCTGACCTCAGTCGGGAAATCAGCGATAAGCGGGTTCATCCGACGGAAAAATCGTATACGTCGTATCTGCTTCAAACCGGCATCGATAAAATCTGCAAGAAAATCGGCGAAGAGTCGGCAGAAGTAATCATCGCGGCTAAGAATGCCGACCCTGTTGCCGATGATTCGTCAGAGGCGGCCGAAAACCTGCGGCTTGAAGTCTGCAAGGAGTCAGCTGACTTATTGTATCATCTGGCCGTCTTGTGGGAAGATACGGGCGTTACTGTCAATGACGTCATGAAGGTATTGGAAGAACGGTCCCACGTCAAGGGCAATAAGAAGACTGTCGGCCATTTAGATAAGACATTTTAAGAAAAGGGAGTCCCATGAAGAAGGTAATTTTTGACGTCGACGGCGTCTTACTCAGCGAAAAACGGTATTTTGACGTATCAGCTCTGGTCCTTTGGGAATGGTATTACAGTGAAAAATACTTGCATTTGGGTCAGGAGACGATTACAGCCGACCTCAGTGATGAAGCCATTGACGGTCTGCGCCGGCGTTTTTGGAAGGACGATGCCATCTTGCTGTGGCTCAAAAAACACGGCGTCAACAGCAACTGGGATATGGTCCACGCCCATCTCGTCGTCACACTGTGGCTCCTTTTAGAATCGTATACCGCACATCACGACGCCTTGAATATGGCCTTTGAGACACCGGCTGATATTCAATCCCTAGGCAGACGTCTCTGGGGCTGTGCGGTTCCTTCGGCTGAAGCCGTTTATCAGCGGCTGGTTGAAACGGTGCCCGATGAGGCCGGAAAGGACGACGTCTTCACTTACCTGAGCGATGCCGTTGCGGCTTCCTTAGGAGAGGGGACGCGCCGGTGGACGCCTCTTCATTCGCCGCTTTGGAATCTGGCCTTTGAAACCTTCCAGGATTGGTACTTTGGCGATGAACTCTATGAAAAAACCTATGGGAAAAAGGCCTATGCACCGGGAAAATCGGGATTTTTGACTCGAGAAGAACCGCTGGGCACGGTCCAAGGCATCCGCCATATGTTCCAAGAACTCAAGCGTCGAGGCTACGCCATTGCCATCGCCACCGGACGGTCGCGGGCGGAAATGGAAATTCCCTTCCGCACCTACGGCTGGCTGAAAGAATTCGACGAGCATTACCTGGCGACCTACAGTGACGTCGAAGAAGCTGAAGGCCTGTTGAACTTATCGCTTGATAAACCGAATCCTTTCGTCTATTGTCTGGGGGCCTTTGGCAAAGATAAGGCCCGTTACGGCGACTATGTACGCCGCATGGATGATTTCAAACAGGGAACGTATTATGTCGTCGGCGATTCCCTGGCCGACGTTTGGTGTGCCAAGGCCTTAGGGGCGGTCATGATCGGGACCTTGACCGGCATCGATGGAGATGACGCCAGGGCGATGTTTGATCGAGAAGGTGTTCCGCATATCGTGCCGACCGTCGAAGCTATTTTAGATTTTTTAGTATAGGACTTATTTATGAAAATTACTGCAATCGAAATCGGGAAAATTGCCATTCCTTTAAAAACACCGTTTATTACGGCTTTGCGCCGCGTCGATGTCGCTGAAGACTTAGTCGTAAAAGTGTACACCGATGACGGCCATGTCGGGTACGGCAATGCGCCGGCAACGGTCGTCATCACCGGCGATAGTCATCAGTCGGTGGCCGGAGCCATAAAGAATGTCATCGGTCCTAAACTGACTGGCATGGATATCGATGACCGTGACCTTATTTTAGAAACGATTCAAAGGGCGATGGTCCACAATACATCAGCCAAGGCAGCCCTTGACATTGCTGTCCACGATCTCTTTGGACAGCGCTACGGCATGCCCCTCTATCGCTTCTTTGGCGGCCGCCGCCAACGTATTGCCTCAGACCTTACGATCAGCGTCAATCCGCCGGACGTCATGGCTGTCGATGCGGTAAAAGCCGTTCAGGCCGGGTACCATCATTTAAAGCTGAAAGTAGGGATTGACAGTACTGTCGACTTTGAGCGCGTCGCAGCCATCCGCAAGGCTGTCGGTAACGACATTGCCATCCGCCTCGATGCCAACCAGGGCTGGAAACCTAAGGAAGCCATCCGCCTCATCCGCGCCATGGAAGATGCCAATCTTGCTATTGAACTTATCGAACAGCCTGTAAGGGCAGCCGATTTTGAAGGCCTCAAACAAGTGACGGATCATGTCGATACGCCCATCATGGCCGATGAATCGGCTTTCAGTCCGACCGATGTTTTTCGCCTGCTTTCCATGCGGGCCTGCGACCTCATCAATATCAAGCTCATGAAGGCCGGCGGCCTCGGCCCGGCTTCAAAAATCGCGGCCATGGCAGAAGCGGCCGGCGTCGAGTGCATGATGGGCTGCATGTTGGAATGCAAAATCGGTATCACCGCAGCGGCAGCCTTATCGGCAGGGACAGCCGTTATTACCAAGAATGATTTGGACGCCGCCGACCTCATGGCAGCAGACCCCATTCACGGCGGTATTACCTATGATAAAGACCATCTCGTCCTCTCGGAACTTCCGGGCCTCGGGATTCAAGACATTGAAGGCTGGACCCCTTTTTAACGAAAAGGGTCCGGCTTTTTCTGTTGACACGATGGCTGACATTTTTTATAATAAAAAAAGTATCATACAGTTTGTTAAGGAACCCTTCCGGCTTGTGCAGCAGGTCTGAAGGGTTCTTGTACGATGAATCCATTTATGAAATCGAGGAGGATACATGCGTTTACGAAGAAAACCGTGGATTGACGAGGCCATTAAGGAGTACAGTGAGTTTCTCCACCTCGACGATTGTCAAATGTATAAGGGGAAGTGGCATACGCTCTTTGCCTCCCCGGAAGCGCCGCTGTGGGTAGAACTTGGGACCGGCAAGGGGAACTTCATTTCCCAATTAGCTCAGATTCACCGCGATGTCAACTTTATCGGCATTGAAATCCAGGCCGGAGTCCTTTATTATGCCGGCAAGAAGTGTGCCGATGCTGAAGTCGATAATGTCCATCTCCTGCGCTTCGATGTCGCCCGATTGGAAGATATTTTTGAACCTGGTGAAGTCGACCGCTTCTTCATCAATTTCTGCGATCCCTGGCCTAAGAAGCGCCATGCTAAACGGCGCTTGACCTACCGCAGCTTTCTCGACCGCTATGCCCGCCTCTTAAAAGAAGGCGGTAAGATTTACTTTAAGTCCGACAATGCCGGCCTCTTCGATTTTACCCTCGACGAATTTAAAGCCTGCGGATGGCCTTTGTCGGAAGTGACCTATGATTTGCATAACAGCTCAGTACTGAATGAAGCCATGACCGAATACGAGGCTAAATTCAGTGCCAAGGGACAGCCTATTTTTCATTGTGTTGCCACACGCCCACAGGAAGTGATAGCTCATGTTGTCGAAAAAGATGAATGCCGAAATGAAGGCCCGGAGGAGTAACCTCCTTTGGATGCTGGCGTCCATATCCCTCTTGATAGTCATTGGCCTGGAAAATATCCTCAGCTCGACTTTTGTCCTCGATGAAGGAGCCTCCTTGTCCGGTTATTTGATCAAGCAGCTGGGCTTTTTAGGCGGCGGCATTGCAGCTGCCTGGGTCATTTGGCGATTGGGGTATCAATTCATTCGCCGCTGGTGCAGCAAGATTGTCCTGATCAATATCATCTGTCTCATTGCCGTTAAATTCGTCGGTATTACGGTAAACGGTGCCCGTCGCTGGCTGGGATTCGGTGCCTTTTCGTTTCAGCCGTCGGAGTTTGCCAAGTTAGCGGCGATCATCACGATGGCCGCGGCCATTGCCTTTTATTTGGAACGACATGGAAATAAGGAATTGATGTCCCTCCACCTCCGGAATATCTTTCCTATTGACAAATGGGAAAGAAAGGTTCCCTTCGGGAAGCGGCTCTTTGCCTTATTCCTCAATCGATACGGCCTTTTTGCCTTTTTCCCGACCCTCTTTTTTTCCTTTTTAGTCTTGCTGCAGCCTGATGCCGGGACGGCTATCGTCATATTTTTTCCCGTACTGATGATGTTTTTTTGCTGCGAACTTACGGTTATTCACACCAAGTTTTCTTTGAAACAGCGTGTTGCCTTTGCCCTCGGTATCGTCGCCGTTTTGGCCTTGGTCGTCTATCTGTTTGCCCACTCTTATCAGATGATGCGTATTATCACCTGGTGGGATCCCTGGCCTTATAGTCAGAGCAGCGGCTATCAGACGGTTCAAAGCTATATCGCCGTCGGTTCGGGCGGTGTCTTCGGACAGGGGATGGGAACCGGGATCAGTAAGTTCAATTACCTGCCGGAAGCCCATACGGACTTTGCCTTTGCCGTTATTGCCCAGGAATGGGGACTTATCGGGGCTGTCGTCGTCTTGTTTTTGTTTTGCAGCCTGCTGTCGGTCGGCGTCAAAACGGCTGTCCGCTGCCGCGACCGTTTCGGAACCTTCCTGGCCTTGGGTATTACCTTTTCCCTATGCGGACAGGGCCTCATCAACATGGCCATGGTTACGGGCATCGTTCCTGTCGTCGGCGTTCCCTTACCGTTTATCAGTTACGGCGGATCTTCGCTTATCTTAAATATCATTTCGGTTACGTTTTTGCTTCGTATCAGTTATGATAATTTCTGTGAAGCCGAAGCCGGTCTGGCTGACGTTGAACAGGAGCCGTTCTAAGGGGTGGCTCCTTATAAAAATTGCTTTTCATAAGAAACCTGTCTTTTTTTGGGAGGAGATTGCATGCAACAACATCGGGTTATACACGTAGAAGAACGGCTGCCCTTACTGCCGACCATTCCCTTGAGTTTACAGCATTTATTTGCCATGTTTGGTTCGACCGTACTGGTTCCGTTTCTGCTTCATGTCGATCCGGCAACGGCTTTGTTTATGAATGGCGTCGGTACCTTACTGTATTTGACCATTTGTAAATGGCGGCTGCCGGCTTACCTCGGCTCGAGCTTTGCCTTTATTTCACCGGTTCTGGCGGTTACGGCTACGCCGGGCATGACCTATGGCGACGCCCAAGGGGGGTTCATCGTCTTCGGCCTGTCCTTTATCATCTTGGCGGCTGTCGTCGACAAGGTGGGGACGAAGTGGATCGATATCTTGTTCCCGCCGGCTGCCATGGGATCGATCGTAGCCATCATCGGTTTGGAATTGGCGCCGCTGGCCATGAACATGTCGGGCTATATGGGGGAAGTCCAGGGCATGTCCAATGAAACGGCTATGATCATTTCGACCTTTACCCTCATCGTCACCATTTTGACGACCGTCCTCGGCCGCGGCTTCATCGGCATCATCCCTATCCTTATCGGGGTCATTGCCGGTTATATCCTGTCCTTCTTCATGGGGGTCGTCGACTTGGCCCACGTTCAGGAAGTACCTTGGTTTGCCTTGCCGACGTTCTATAAGCCGGAATTTAATATCAGTGCCATCATGATGATCATGCCGGCCTTGTTCGTCGTCCTGGCTGAACATTTGGGCCATCTCTTTGTCACCAGTGATATCGTCGGCCGCGACCTCATTACCGACCCCGGCCTTCACCGCTCACTCTTTGCGGACGGCGTATCGAATGTCCTCTCGGGCCTGGTCGGTTCGACACCGAATACGACGTACGGTGAAAATATGGGCGTCATGGCGATTACCGGCGTATACAGTACCTGGGTCATCGGCGGCGCGGCTATTTTTGCCATCCTCTTTTCTTTCATCGGAAAGATTGCGGCTCTCATCCATGCCATTCCGACTCCGGTCATGGGCGGGGTCTGCATCCTCTTATTCGGCTTCATCGCCGCTTCGGGGCTGCGCATGCTGGTTGAAAAGAAGGTCGACTATACGCGCTCGAAGAATCTTATTTTAACGGCGGTTACCATGATTTCCGGTCTCAGCGGCGCAACGATTGTCTTGGGTCCGGTCCAGCTTAAAGGCATGGGCTTGGCAACGGTCGTGGCTATGATCATGAGCTGTGTATTCTTATTCTTTGAAAAAATCCACTGGGCCAATGAAGGATAAAAGGCTTTCTTCCGTTGGTCCGTAAGGGCTGCCTTTGGCGGCGCTGAAAGGAGATATTATGATGAAGATTAAACCACCGAAAACCCGCGATGATTTAATCGCCCTGCTGAGTCTGACTGAACCTGACGAATTGCAGGCCTTGTATGATGCGGCTTATGCCGTCAAGGCTGCCAATGTCGGCCGCGTCGTCTACTATCGGGGACTCATCGAGTTTTCCAACTACTGCATTAAAGATTGTAAGTACTGCGGCATCCGCAAGAGCAATGACGAAGTCGAACGCTTCGACACCCCGCGGGAAGATATTTTGGCCATGGCTCGCTGGGCTTATGAAAATAAGTACGGATCGCTGACGATTCAGTCCGGTGAACGGCAAGATGAGGCTTTTATCGATTACGTCGAAGGCTTGATTCGCGATATCAAAAAGCTGAGCGACGGCAAGTTGGGACTGACCCTCTGCGTCGGTGAACAGACGGAAGATACCTATCGGAGCTGGTTTGAAGCCGGTGCTCACCGCTACTTGCTGCGCATCGAGACCAGTAATCCCGCTCTCTATGCGACCCTTCATCCCGATGACGGCCATCATAAATGGCAGGTTCGCAAAGCTTGCCTTGAAAGTCTGCGACGCATCGGCTATCAGGTCGGGACGGGGGATATGATCGGTCTTCCCGGTCAAACAATCGGTGACTTGGCAGACGATATTCTGCTCTATCGCGATATGGATATCGATATGATCGGAATGGGGCCTTACGTCGTTCACCATAATACGCCCATCGGGAAAGCCGTCCTTGCCAGTGGAATGGACAGCAAGGAAGAACAGAAACGGCGGCTGGAAATGGGACTCAAGATGATTGCCGTGACCCGGCTCTTTTTGCCCGATGTCAACATTGCGGCGACGACGGCTCTGCAGGCTCTCCATCCCTTGGGACGTGAACTGGGCTTAAAGGCCGGAGCCAACGTGCTCATGCCGATTGTCACCGTTCCCAAGTTCCGCCCGCAGTACCTGTTGTATGATAATAAACCTTGTGTCGATGAAGTGCCGGAACAGTGCAAAAACTGCATCAGTGCCCGCGTCGCTTCTGTCGGCGATACGATCGGGTTCGGTCAGTGGGGTGACTCGCCGCACTTTTTCCATCGCAAGTAAGGCAGGAATACCCTTGCCGAGTATGCAGATACAGTATATAGGTATATAAAAAAAGCAGGTCCCTTTGGGAACCTGCTTTTTGTGATTGGCGGAAAGGGTGGGATTCGAACCCACGGTGCGTTGCCGCATCACTAGTTTTCAAGACTAGCTCCTTAAACCACTCGGACACCTTTCCATAACGAAAATATTATATCAAAGTTTTGACAACTCCGTCAAGGTCGGCGGGAATACTTGATAATTGACGATTACATGGTATATAATTAGATGTATCTTTATGTCTAAATGATTTTGGTTATAGAAAAGGGGCTGTGATAATGTATCACATAAGTGTTTTGACAGGACGTCAGGATGAAGATGATTTTGGAGAGAGACTGCGCGATGTAGCGCGCGTTGAATATTGTCCTCCGGGAGATGAAGATGAATTAGCCGACAGGCTGCATGATGCCGAGATTATTATCTGCCATGCCGAACCGATTACGGCTTCACTTCTTGAGGAACTGGATGACTTGAAACTCATTGTCGTCTTATCGACTCGGTCTGATAATGTCGATATAAAAGCGGCGCACGAAAAGGGCGTCATGGTCATCAATAATACTTCCTATTGTGTCGACGACATTGCCGATCATGCCTGCGCTATGATCTTGGCTTTGATTCGACAACTGCCGGAATATCAGAGTGATATCCGGACCAACAGCCGTTGGGAATTCGGCTCTATTCCCTGGCCCCTGCACCGGGTCAGTAAAAATCTTATTGGTCTCGTCGGGTTTGGCCATGTCGGCCGTGCCGTTGCTTCAAGATTGCAGGCCTTTGGATGCAAAATCCAGGCTTACGATCCCTTCGTCAGTGAAAAATTCATGATGGAAAGCAGCGTCCGCCCTGTCGATTTTGATAAACTTCTTCAGACTAGCGACGTCGTATCACTGCACATGCCGCTGAACGAATCGACACGCTACATTTTTCAAGATGAACAATTCGAAGCTATGAAAAAAGGTGCCATGTTCGTCAACTGCTGCCGCGGCGGCTTAGTTGATGAAGCGGCCCTGTACCATGCCGTCGATGACGGCCATATCCGCAGTGCCGCCCTCGATGCCCTGTCGACAGAGCATCCGAGCCCGATGCTGCTCAAAATGATTGCCCGGCCGGAATTTTTATTGACGCCGAGCGTCAGCTTCCATTCCGTTGAAGCGATGCGTGATATCCGCGACGATGCTGAACGTTATATCCGGCTGTTCCTGGCCGGCCACTATGATGAATTGCCCGTAGTAACCTTGCGGGACAATGAATGATCTTGATGAGAGGGGCTGTACGATTTGCGCATCTTGAAATTAGCCTGTATGGCTCTGTTGAGCTGCCTTATACTGGCAGGCTGCGCACTGGACAATAAAAAGGTCGATGCACCTGCGGCGGAAAAGAAACCGTCGCAGGAAGTTGCTATGGCTGTACCAAAAGAGGGGATTCCCGTTCTGATGTACCATATGATCGGCGACGTTCCGGATAATGACGCCGTTCTGTTGGAGTCCCACTTTCGGGAGCAGATGAAATTTTTGAAAGATAACGATTTTCATCCCCTGACCATGGATCAGCTTTACGACTACTTGGCCCATGGCAAACCGGTGCCGGTACGGCCTGTTGTCCTTACCTTTGATGACGGCTATCCCGATACGTACCGTATCGTCATGCCTATTTTAAAGGAATACGGTTTTGCCGGGACGGTTTTCGTGCCGACTTATGACACGGACCAGGGGACACGCATCAATTGGCAGCAGGTCAAAGAAATGCAGGCTTCAGGCCTTACCATTGCGTCGCACAGCTATCGTCATGAACGGGCAACGGAGATGACGGGGAACACCTTTGCCGACGAGATTAAAAAGAGTCAGGCTGAGTTAAAAGAACAGCTCGGTATTACCAATGAATACTTCTGTTACCCTTATGGCGGCTATACCCGGGAAGCCGGTGAGGTCTTAAAGGCAGCCGGCGTTAAAATGGCCGTGACCATGGACCCGGGCTGGGCAAAATATGGGGATAACCTGTATGCCGTCAAACGGATTTGGATCGGCAACGCTGTCGACATTGAAAACTTCAAGCAGCGCGTTACAACACCGCAATACGAAGAACGTTAACTTTATTTTTTCGAGGTTACATATGAGGAAACACGTAAAAGAAATCGGTAAGTTTTTTATCTTTATCGCCATTTTTTTCTCTCTGACATCGCCTTTTGTCGTCCTCTTCGGACCCTTCGACAATTTGAAGCGGACGGTTGTGGGCGCTATTTTGAAGAGCCGCCATCCGCAGTACATTACGTGGCTTTTTACGCAGCAGGAAATTGATGAGATCTTAGGCGGTATCAGCTCGACGCCGAAGCAGGAGCTGTTTAATTTCAAAGCTCGCACGGATACGACACTTACCCTGAAAAATATCGATTCCAGCCGATTTAAGGGCTTCCTGCTGGAAGTCCCCGATCCCCATCGCCTGCAGGTTGCAACGGCGGAGAATATGGATGAAAAAGGCGATACGACGAGCGGCATTGCCGAACGCGTCGGTGCCGTAGCGGCTATCAATGCCGGCGGATTCTATGATGCCAATGGGACCGGAACAGGCCGTCAGCCTTACGGCTTCATTATTCACGATGGAAAATATCTCCTCGGCCAGAACTCTTCTGACGATGAAACGAATGAATTTGTCGGCTTTACTTCCGGCGGCAACCTCATCGTCGGGAACTATTCTAAAGCCGAACTGCGAGAAAAGGACGTCGTCGAAGGTATCTCCTTCGGACCGGCGCTTATCGTCAACGGGGAAAAGATGATTACTAATGGCGATGGCGGTTGGGGCGTCGGGCCGCGCACGGCGATTGGCCAGCGTAAGGACGGCACCGTACTGCTTCTGGTCATTGACGGTCGTCAGCCCGGATATTCTGTCGGAGCGACCCTGCGTGACCTTCAGAATATCATGTATGAAGAAGGGGCCGTCATTGCAGCCAACCTCGATGGCGGATCCAGTTCGACGTTGTATTACAATGGAAAAGTCATCAACAAACCGGCGGACCTCTTGGGTGAACGCATGATTCCGACGGCGTTCGTCGTCAAGTAGGAGGACAGGCTATGAAATTTCGAAAGTTTATTGGCGTCTTTGTGCTTGGTATTGCCGTCCAGGCCGGCATTTATATTTATTTAGACCAGGTCTTGTTTGCGCCGACGTCGGACTTCCAAATCGGCGGGACGACTCAGCAGGAGGCCATGGGAGACGGTACAGAAACGAACGGCCGCAGCTTCTATTCTTATGATAAGCGCTTCATGGCGACTATTCTCGATGATCAGGTTACCATCTATGAAGCCGGGAAAAAGAACGATCCCCAACGCATCAATCTGCACGGCCGCAACGTCTCTTTCTTTGAATGGCTTCCGGACCGTAACCTGGCTATTTTTGCGACCTATGGCCGCGACAATAAGACCGGGGAATACGGTGTTTACATTGCCCAGTACAATCCAATCTATCCGGACCGGGAGTTAGATACGCCCATTGAAGATGCACCGGCAGACAGCAAAATCGTCGACGTCGCTTATTCGACGGCGACCAATGTCGTTTACATGAAACTCGAAGTTGGGGAAGATCGTTATCGCATTTATCGAACCGATGCCAACTACGATACGCGGCGTATTCACGTCCAGGCTGAAAATATCGGCCGCATCGCCGTCTTCTACGATTCGGATACCTTCTTCTACGATAACCTCCGGACCGGTGTCGTGTACATGCTCGACGGGGCTACCAGCAGCTGGCGCGAAATTTCGCCGAGCGGTAATTTCAGACTCATCGGTCTCGACGGTCAGGAAATTTACATCGCTGAAATGAACCGTGACGACAAAGTCATTGCCGCTTATCGGGGCCGTTTGGGCGTAGGCTTTAAGAAAATTGCTACCTATCGGACACCGGAAGACTTCAACAGCATCACGCTGAACAGTATGCATGAAGCGTCGGAAAAGTCGGATAAAATGGAAAAGGAATAGGTGATTGACCTTGGCAAAACATAAGATTCCTAAGAATCGTTCAATTGAAGATATGTTCAAAGGGGTTCAGGAAGAAGATACCTTTGAAACGACGGGTTGGGAAGATGATGACGCCAGCCCTCGCCGTCAACCTGTCCGAAAATCAGATAAGAAACAGACGGCCAGCGATTTTCGCCGTCAGTTCTTTACCGATGACCTTCAGGAAAAAGTAGGTTCCATCCTCCTCGATATCAAGATGGCCTATTTTAAAGACGGTGTCGGTGATATCTCCCTGGAAGTCGTGAAGGATGGCCGCAACGTCGTCATTAAAACGGCTCCCAAGACCAGTAAAAAGCTGCGTAAATAGCTTTGCCGCCGCTTGTCGTTGAAGGAGGCGTGGCCATGGAAAAAAAAGACCTGGAAAAACAGTTTCGCTGCGGCCCTATTACGGCGGCTTATGAAAATTCAAAATGGTTTTCCGGATTTATGAAAATCTTGTTTCTCTTAGTGGCCATTTACTTTTTCTGGCTTATGATGGGGGAAACACGCCTCGTCGAACATCTCGATAACTGGGCCGTTCTTGCCTTTTGTCTGTGGCGCATCCACCGGCAAAGCGACGTCATGTGCTACGTGGCGGAAAAGGGCATTATTGTCCGCCGGCAGTTCCGGTCGCTTCACGAATTTTATGATGACCAGTTTCATACCGATCGCAGTCTGGTATTCCTTCCGTATAAGGATATCTTTGTTATCGGCGATACGTGGCAGGAAATCCAGTTGGGGCAAGCCGAAGAAGGGGGACTCGTCGTACTTCCCGTCCGTCTCCAGTTTCTGTCGAAAAAGAGCAAACAGCAGATCATCGACACCATCAAGGATATGCAGGATAAGGACGATGATGAGGTGTAAAGGGCAATTTATTCGGAATATGCATTGATCAGCGTGGAAACATGCTGATTTTTCATGATTAAAACCCTTTATCTTTTTAACGAAATAAAGTAAAATATGTCATATACATCAGGAGACGGTCTGTCCTTTGTAATTACACCGCCCATGATGGATTAGTAAGGGAAACTCACAGGCTTTCGGATGGAGGGCCGGGAAGGGAGTTTCTGACAGCCTTTAATCGTTATGTTACTCTGTAAGGAGGAATTTACATGAATTGGAAAAAAATATTGGCTGCCGGTGCGTTAACGGCAGCAGCGGCTGCATTACTCGTTGGCTGCGGTACGGATAACAGCAGCCAGGCAGAGCAGAAACTGCCGGATAAAATCGTCATCGGCCTCGATGATAACTTCCCGCCTATGGGTTTCCGTGATGAAAGCGGCAACCTCGTCGGTTTCGATATTGACTTGGCTCAGGAAGCGTCTAAACGCCTCGGCGTCCCCGTTGAATTTAAACCGATCGACTGGGATAGCAAGGAAGCAGCTCTTAAGAGTAAGCAAGTCGACCTCTTGTGGAACGGCCTGACCATTACCGACGAACGGGCTCAGCAAATTGCCTTTTCTAAGCCTTATATGCACAATCAGCAGCTTCTCGTCGTTCGGACCGATTCGCCGATTACCAATCGTGAAGGCCTGGCCGGCAAAATCTTAGGGACTCAGGAAGGCAGCAGCTCCATCAATGCCTTGGAAAAGAACATGGACTTCCAGAAATCCTTGTCCGAAGTTAAGAAATACGGCGATTTCGTCAATGCATTTATGGACCTTGAAATCGGCCGCATTGACGGTGTCCTCGTCGACAGTGTTGTAGGCCGGTATTATATGACCAAGAAGCCGGGTCAGTTTAAAGTCATTGATGACAAAATGGGTGACGAACAATTCGGCGTCGGCCTGCGTAAAGATGACAATCTGCTGCGGGATAAACTCAATGATGTCTTGAAACAGATGAGTGAAGATGGTACAATGACTAAGTTGTCCCAGAAGTGGTTTAACGAAGATATTACCATAAAAGTACGGTAATCGGGAAAGATGTACGAAAAACAACCTTTCGGTCAGATGACGCTGACAGCTCCCCGTCGTGGAGAGGTCCCCGGCATGGACGGAGAGGTTGTTTTTCCGTGTTGCACACTGCCTGTGTGAATCGCCGTGCCTGAAAAAGGAGCCAGCATGGATTATTTAATTCAGATTGTGCCTGCCGTCGCAGCAGGCCTGAAAATTACACTGCAAATTTTTGTTATTACCATCGTCTTGAGTCTGCCCTTGGGTATCCTCATGGCCGTTGGCCGCATTTCTAAGATAGCCATCTTGCGAAAGACCATGTATGCCTATATTTATGTCATGCGTGGTACGCCGCTGATGCTGCAGATCTTGTTCATCTATTACGGACTGCCCTTTATCATCGACGGCTTTACCCTGCCGGCCTTTCCGGCGGCCATCATCGCCTTCGTCTTTAACTATGCCGCTTACTTTGCCGAAATCTTCCGCGGCGGCATCCAGTCCATCGACCGCGGCCAGTATGAAGGAGCCAAAGTCCTGGGGATGACCTATATTCAGACCATGCGCCGCATTATCCTGCCTCAGGTCGTAAAACGGGTTTTGCCGCCAGTGTCCAATGAAACGATTAACCTGCTCAAAGATACGTCCCTCGTCTACATCCTGGCCATGAACGACATCCTGCGCATTACGCGGTCCATCGTTCAGCGCGATTTCGATACGACGGCCTTTTTAGTTGCTGCTGTATTCTATTTATTCTTTACGTTTATCCTGACCAAAATTTTCGGTTATCTGGAAAAACGCTACGCCGTCTATGATGAATAAGGAGGACGTCTTGTCATGAGTTTTATTGAAATGGACCATATCCGAAAGAGTTTCGGGAATTTGGAAGTATTAAAAGACGTCTCCCTCCATGTAGAAGCGGGGGAAGTCGTTTCTATCATCGGCCCGTCAGGAAGCGGTAAGAGTACCTTTCTGAGATGCCTTTGCCAGTTGGAAACCATCAACAGCGGCTCTATCGTCGTCGACGGTAAGACCATGGCCAGTACGCCTGCCGGGAGCCAGCGTGCCGTCTATGCGCCGGCTGCCGACGTTCGGTCTATCTGTCGCCGCATGGGCATGTGCTTTCAGCACTTCAACTTGTTTCCGCATATGACGGTGTTGGATAACATCTTGGAAGCGCCTCGCGTCGTAAAGAAGATGAAGACCGAAGAAATCATGCCTCAGGCCGAGGAACTGCTTAAAAAGGTCGGCTTGTGGGAAAAAAGAGATACCTATCCGTCACGCCTTTCCGGCGGTCAGCAGCAGCGTGTGGCCATTGCCCGCTCTTTGGCGATGGACCCGGATATCATGCTCTTTGACGAACCGACCAGTGCCCTTGATCCGGAATTGACCGGTGAAGTTCTGCGCACGATACAGCAGTTGGCCGATGAAAACATGACCATGATCATCGTAACCCATGAAATGGCTTTTGCCAAAGAAGTGGCCGACCGGGTTATTTTTATGGCTGACGGCATTATTCAAGAACAAGGTAAACCGGAAGACGTCTTTGAACATCCGCAAAATGAACGGACACAAAGCTTCCTTCAATCGATGCTGCGGTTCTAAGCAGAACATCGTGCTGTCTTTAAAGCCCCGTACAGGGGCTTTTGGTTTACATGGGGCATTCAGTGCCCCGCAGGTGGCATAGTATACCCGTTCTGTGCTATAATGATTTCATACGTGAATAAGACATTATTCTATCGAAAGGTAGTGAAGTGAACATGACACAGTTAAAATTACGTTCAGGCTTTACTTTTGACGTAACCAATCTTTATGGCCCTCAGGCCGTCACGGAAGCAGAGGTAAAGGACTTTTCACCGGTCTATACCAAGGCTCATGAAGCGGTGATGAACATGCGCAAGAACGGCACCATGCCGGGACATCTCTCCAAAGACGGAGAACCGGAAGCCGTTCTTTTTACGCAGCTGCCGTATATTGAAGATGGCAACATCAACAGCCCGGAACGTATTTTTGCCCTTGAAGAATTGGCTCGGACGACGCGCAACCGCGTCGATGCCGTCGTATTCTTAGGGATTGGCGGTTCCTATTTGGGCGGGAAAGTTTTGTTTGACGTTCAGTGCGGTGAATTTTGGAATTTAAAGAGCACGGAAGAACGCAATGGCTTCCCGAAAGCCTTCTTTGCCGGCAATAATGTTGACTCTCATAAAATGGCAGGCCTTATTCAATTCTTGAAAAATGACAGCCAGACGAAGCCGAACTATACGGTAATGGCCGTTGTCATTTCTAAATCGGGCTCGACAATCGAACCGATGTCGAACTACATGGTCTTGAAAGAAGCTATGAGCGACGCCGGCATTGCCCTGGAAACCGTAGCCGTTACGGACCCTCACGACGGCGGCGATAAAGAAACGCTGCTTCACGGTCTGGCTAAAAAATCGGGCTGGCCTATTTTCTACGTTCCCGATGGCATTGGCGGACGATTCAGTGTCTTTTCTGAAGTCGGTCTCATCGTAGGCGCCTTGACCGGTTTCAGCATCCGTCAGTTCCTTGACGGTGCCCGTGATATGGATCACGCTTGCCAGAATCCGGATATTTGGAAAAATCCGGCCCTTCTCAACAGTGTCCTTAAATTCCTGGCCGGTAAAAATCATGGCCGCAGCCTGGAAGTTCTCATGCCCTATGCCGACAGCTTGAAATCCTTGTCAGAATGGTATATTCAGCTCTTGGCTGAATCCCTCGGCAAGCGCCTTGACAAACAGGGCAATGTCGTCAACTATGGCCGTACGCCGATCGTGGCTGTCGGTACGACGGACATGCATGCGCAGACCCAGGAACATCAGGAAGGCCCGCAGGATAAAGTCGTCCAGTTCGTCTCTGTCGAAAACTGGCCCGATGACGTTACGGTACCTCATCTGTACGATGAATATCCGAAATTGGCCGCTTTCAGCGGTTTGCCTCTCAGTCAGATCTTAGAAGCTGCTCGCAGCTCTAATGCTGAAGCCCTTGCCGGTGACGGCCGTCCCAGTGCCAACTACATCATGCCGGCCATCACTCCGTATCATTTGGGCGAATTGATGTTCATGCTCTGCCTGTCCATTGCTTATGAAGGCGAATTTGCCAACGTCGATGCCTTCAATCAGCCCGGCGTCGAAGTATACAAGAAATTCCTCGGCGGCCGCCTGAAAAAACTGCAGGAAGGTTAAGCTATGAATGTATTAGTTACCGGCGGTGCCGGCTATATCGGCAGCCATACGGTGAAGGCCCTGCTTCAAGAAGGCCATAAGGTCGTCGTCATTGACAACCTGTCCCGCGGCCATCGGGCAGCCGTCCCGGAAGAGATTCCCTTTTACGTCGTCGACATCCACGATATTGATGGCGTACGCCGGATTCTTGAAGACATGAACATCGATGCCGTCATGCATTTTGCGGCCCATAGCCAGGTTGGCGAATCGATGGAAAATCCGACCATTTATTACGATAATAATGTCGTAGGCTCATATTGCCTCCTTGAAGCTGTCCGTCAGGCCAAGGTCAAATACTTCGTCTTTTCGTCGACGGCTGCTGTTTATGGCGAACCGGAAAAGACGCCGATTACGGAAGATATGCCCTACCAGCCGACCAATGTCTATGGCCAGACCAAGCTCATGATTGAAATGATGTTGGCTCAGTTCAGCCGTGCTTACGGTCTGCACTATGTAGCTCTTCGCTACTTTAATGCTGCAGGAGCTGATGGCAGTGGTGCCATCGGGGAAGATCATACACCGGAAACGCACCTCATTCCTTTGATTTTGCAGACCGCTTTGGGACAGCGTGACAGCATTAAAATTTTCGGCACAGACTATCCGACGCCGGACGGGACTTGTGTTCGTGATTATATCCACGTCACGGATCTGGCGGATGCCCACGTACGCGTCCTTCGCTACTTGTCGGAAGGCGGCGAGTCGCAGTACTTTAATTTGGGCTCTCAGAACGGCTTCAGCGTCCGGGAAATGATTGAAGCCGCCAAAAAGGTTACAGGTCGTGATTTTAACGTGGAAGAAGCACCGCGTCGTGCCGGCGATCCGGCTGTGCTCATTGCCGGATCGGAAAAAATCCGCCGCATCACAGGCTGGCAGCCGACACACAGTAAAGTAGAACAAATTATAGCCGATGCCTGGCATTGGCATCAACACCATCCGCAGGGGTATGGCGATAAAAAATAGGGGTTTATCGGTCCTGCAAAAGGTGGGGAACGGTATCGTTCAACGTCGCAAGACTTGGCTTCCCTATGTGGGGATACTTGTCTGCCTTGGCGCTGTTTGGTTTTTGTGGGAAGAGCCCCAGGGACAAGTAAACATGAAACGGGATGCCTCTCAGCAGCAAGCTGAGAAGCATCCCGTTTTTGATACGCCGGAGAAGGAGGCTGAAGGAAGCCTCGTCTACGACGTAAGGCCGGCGATACAGTATAAGCCCCTGCCTGATTTATTTGGCGGCAGTTTGCCGAAGAAAGCTGTCGCCGCGGAACAAAGTGGGGGACCCGATATGTCACCGACTGCGAAATCGGTAAAGACAACGGAATCCGTTCAGCCGCAATGGACCTTGCCCACCGTTGGCGGGTCGATTCATCAAGGGAAGGATCACCTGGTCCTGTTGCAGTGGCAGGGCCAGTCGGCTGCCTGCGCTGCCGGAGAATCCTGGCAGGGCTGGTATATTGCTTATATCAACCGCCAAGCTGTAGGGCTTATGCGTGACGGAAAACTTTGGGAGATTCGCTTGTGAGGGGGAGAAAGGAAGTGTCATGAAGTTTTATACCAAAGCCTGGGCGGCAGCTGTCTGTTGTTTCCTGCCCATCCAGGCGGCTGCCATCGATATTCAGGTGAGGGATGTCCCTGTTCGGACCGTTCTCGAAGGACTGGCACGGTCGGGACAGATGAATCTTATCGTCGATGACAGTGTAGAAGGCACACTCACGATGACCCTGCGGGATATTACCGTCGAAGAGGCCCTGCAGGCGATTGCGGACAGTAAAGGTCTCTATTACGATGCCTCCGGGCCGATACGGACGATTACCGGTCCTCATACCGGAAAGCGTGTAAAAACGTTTCATACATGGCGGCTCCGCTATGCCGATCCGGAAGCGGTAAAGGAAGCTGTTGAGGCAGCCGTCCCTGAAGCCGACGTACGCTGGCACGGCGATACGAATACGGTGGTCGTCGGCGGAACCGCACAGACTCAGGCGGCTGTACAGGCCTTGGTCAAGCGACTCGATGTGCCGCCGCGGCAAGTCGATGTGTCTGTTGAAATCGCTTCCATCGATGACAGCCTGTTGAAGCAGACCGGTATCGAGTACAATTGGTCGACCGTGGAAGGCGGCGCCGCTCACAGTATTTTTTCTCTGTCTGGGACGATTCATGCCTTAGAAGAACGCGGTAAGGCGAAAATCTTAGCCCGGCCCCATATTGTAGCCAGCAATGGCAGAGAAGCTCATATCCTCATTGGCGATAAGATTCCCGTTCAGACCGAGCATCGGTCCGGACAGGAGACGGCTATTAGTACGACCTATGAAGATGCAGGCATTAAATTGACTTATACCCCTCAAGTTCATCCGGATAATTCGGTGACGGCGGATTTATTTGCCGAAGTCAGCACGCCGGTTTTTGTCCCCGAACTGAAGGCTTACCGTATTGCGACCCGTCAGGCTCGGACGACGGTGCGCCTGCAGGAAGGCCAGCCTCTCGTTATCGGCGGCCTCATTCGCCGTGAAGACCTTGAGCATTTTCGAAAAGTCCCGATTTTGGCAGACCTGCCTTTAATCGGGAAATTATTCCGCTATCATTATAAGTCGCATAAGAATACAGAAATCGTTTTAATCTTGAAATCGCAGGTATTACCGGATTAGTACGACGTTTTACGTGGTTTTCGTCGGTTTTTATGAAAATATTCTCTTGACTTTCATTTATTTTCCGGTATAATCATTATCAACAATTAATTTCCTGATAACAGTTGTGACGGAAAAAAGTAAGGCCTTTAAACTTTTCAGAGAGTATCCGGGTGGTGTGAGGGTACAGGCGATGAAGTCTGAAGTTCATTCCTGAACTGTACGGCTGAACTGTAGTAGGCTGTACCGGGGCGGCTGCCGTTATACGGCCATGAGTTGATCGATTCAAGATAAATAGGGTGGTACCGCGGATTTTTCCGTCCCTGGGTGCCACCCTTTTTTTGTTCTATCGATAAATTGGGTGGTACCGCGACGTCGTCGTCCCTTTTTAGGGGCGATTTTTTTTTCGGGAAATTAGGAAGAGAGGAGTTTTTATGATGGGAACAACAGGAATTCAAATCGTTATTATTTTAGCTTATATCGGCGTACTTTTCGGTATCAGCTGGTATGTGAAGCGGCGGGCTGCGGATTCTGCCGAAGCCTATGTATTGGCCGGCCGCAAACTTACGACGCCTCTTATTATGGTATCCATCGTCGGCCTTGCCGTCGGCGGTGCCTCGACGATCGGCGTTGCCGAACAGGCTTATAAAGTCGGCTTGTCCGCCGGATGGTATACGGCAGCCTGGGGGATCGGTGCCATTGTCATGGGATTGACGGTCGCCAAGAAGTATCGCCGTCTCAATATTACGACCGTTCCGGAACTCCTTGAACGGTATTATGACCGCCGCAGCATGGTGGCCGGCATTGCCTGCCAGGTTTTGGTACAGCTCGTCGTCATGAGTCTTCAGTACGTAGCCGGCGGCGCCGTCCTGGCAGCCCTCATGCCGGATATTTTCACGCCGGTTACGGGGATGTTCACCAGTGCCGTCGTATTCATCGGGATTACCCTTATCGGCGGCATGTGGTCGGCCAGTCAGTCTAATATCCTCAATGTAACTTTGCAGTACGTCGGCATTACTGTTGCGGCCTTCCTCATCGTGGCGATGGCCGGCGGCATCGATGTCGTAGCCATCCAAGCACCGTCCATGACGTCCATGGATTTCTTCAGCGGCGTGGGACCGATGACGATTGTCACCTGGATCGTCGTCTTGATTACGGTCAATATTTCCCTTCAGGCCATCATCCAGATTTCGCTGGGTGCCAAAGATGTGCAGACGGCCCGCAAAGGCTTTGTCATCGGCGGCCTGGTCATGCTGCCCGTCGGTTTCGTAGCGGCCTTGCTCGGCGTCATTGCATCAGAAATGTATCCTTCTATTTCACCGACAACGGCCTTGCCGCAGCTCATCATGTCGCTTAATCCTTGGATTGCCGGGATTACCTTGGCTTCTTTGTGGGCCGCTGACGTCAGCACGGCCTGCAATTTGCTCTTATCGGCAGCGACGCTGTATTCTCACGATATTCATAAGCAGTTCATTGATCCGCAGATGTCGGATAAGAAGTACATGGCCGTCACCCGTATTTCGGTACTCCTGTTAGGAATCCTTACGCTGGGCTTTGCCCTTACCATCAGCGGCATCATTTCGACGCTCATGGCAGGCTTGTCACTCATGACCGCTTTTGCCGTCATCGTCCTCATGACGATGTATGCGCCGGCTTACTGCTCGCGCCAGGCGGCCTTCTATACGATCATGGCTTCAATCATCGTCCTCATCGCATGGATGGTCATTCCCGCGGTTCGGATTCTGCCCCATGTCATTTATGCTGAATGGATCGTTTGCAGTGTGACCTTCTGCGGTATCAGCCTGGTCTCGAAGAAAGCCATTTCAACGGAAGGGCTGGCTGAAAAGGTCAGCGCTCCGGCCCAGCATTAAAGGGCTACTGCCAGAAGGCGTTGCCGACGGCAAATCCGAGCCAGCAGCAGAGGAAGCCGCCGATGACGTTGAGTGAAAAATAGGCCGCTGCCGACATTAGGTCGCCGGTGCGGACGAGGATCAATAGTTCCATGTTGTACGTCGAAAAGGTCGTAAAACCACCGAGGATGCCGGTTACGAAAAAGAGCTTGACCGTCGGCGGGAGATCGGACGTCTGCGTAAAGAATACGAAGAGGAGGCCGATGCAAAAAGACCCGATGGTGTTGGCCAGAATCGTTCCGTAGGGAAGGCTGACGGCTCCGTAACGAGTTGCCAGTTGGGTGATGCCGTAGCGCAGGGCGGAACCGATGCCGCCGCCGAGGGCGATGAAGATAATTTTTTCCATGAGATTCTCCTTATTATCCATTTTATAAAATACACTAATCTATGTCTTTTATAAGATAGCACGATGTTCCCTTTAGAGCAATGTTTGGGATTGACGATTCGATTGGCTGTTGGCTCATTGACACAATCTGTGATACAATATAGGATACCTAAGATGAGAGCCGTCTCCTGCAGGCGACTTGGTGAATCTCGAAGGAGTTGCACGGAAAGCTCCCTTAGCCGGGGAGCTTTTGCCGTATAAAGGGGGAATGTCGATGAGCTGGCAAATAGAGAAGGCACTGGATGAACTGGTGAGTCAGGAAACCGGTGCCGTCGTCTATCCCTTTGGGACGCGGCGGGCTATGGCCATTTGCTATCCCAATACGTATGACGTAGCCATGAGTAATTTGGGGATGCAGATTATTTACCGCGAAGTAAACGGCCGCGAAGACTGGCTCTGTGAGAGAGCCTTCCTGCCCGATAAAGACTTGATGAAAGTCTTTGAAAAAACGGGGGAACCCCTGGTGTCTTTAGAAAACAGACGGCCCCTCTCCGATTTTGAAATTCTGGGTTTTTCCGTCAGTTTTGAAATGGACTATTTCAACGTGCCTTCTATTTTGGAGATGGGGCGTATCCCTGTTTTAGCATCTGATCGCGGAGATGACGATACGCTGGTCGTCATGGGCGGCCCGGTGGCCTTTTTTAATCCCGAACCCTTATCACCCTTTATCGATGTCGTCCTGGTCGGTGAAGGGGAAGGCTTTATTCATGCCTTCCTCGATGCCTATGGAAAAGCAAAGGAGCAGCATTTAGGGCGTCATGACCTCTTGCGCTACTTGGCTCAGCACGTGCCGGGCGTCTATGTACCGTCCTTATACCGACACGAATACGACGAAGACGGCCATCTCCTGCGAATCGTCCCGGAAGAAGGGATTCCGGCGAAGGTGGAACGGCAA
Source organism: Megasphaera massiliensis (assembly GCF_036305205.1). Taxonomy (NCBI): domain Bacteria; kingdom Bacillati; phylum Bacillota; class Negativicutes; order Veillonellales; family Veillonellaceae; genus Megasphaera; species Megasphaera massiliensis. Next base: position 13,114 of record NZ_JAXIXE010000008.1, on the reverse strand, counting down.
TGGCGGGAACTGACCCAGCCGGCAGAAACGGTCATTGCCACGCCGAATACGGAATTCGGTGCCATGTATCTCATTGAAATCGCCAGGGGCTGCGGCCGTCACTGCCGCTTCTGTATGGCCGGGTACTGCTACCGCAGACCTCGTGTTCGTCCCTTGGAATACGTCAAATCAGCCGTTCTCCGCGGCAAAGAATTGGGAAAGAAAATCGGCCTCATGGGGGCCGCTATTTCAGATTATCCTTATATTGACGAATTAGTCACCTTTATCCGTAACCAAGGTATGGGCTTTTCCTGTGCCTCTTTGCGGGCCGATTCGATTACACCGACCATTGTAAAAGGACTGGCCGAGAGCGGCCAAAAGACGATTACCCTGGCACCGGAAGCGGGCAGTAAACGGATGCGGGATATCATCAATAAGGGCATCACGGAAGAACATCTGCTGAAATCCATCGACCTTGCAACGGAAGCCGGAATCCGTCACGTGCGCATGTACATCATGGTCGGCCTGCCGATGGAAACCGATGCCGATATTGAAGGCATCGTCGACATGACCCGCCGGGTCCAAGAGCATATGAAGGCCATCGGCAATACGAGCCGTATTACCTTAAGCATCAATCCCTTTATCCCCAAACCGCTGACGCCGTTTCAGTGGATGGCCATGGCCGACAAGAAAGTCGTCGAAAAAAGGCTGGCCTTTTTAAAGAAGTCCTTAAAAGATAAACAGATTGAGCTGCTCATCGAGCCCCTGCGGTCCGCTTATATCCAAGGCGTCCTGTCCCGCGGCGATCGGCGCGTCGGTCAGGTTCTGGCTAAAGCTTGTGAATACGGCGGCGTCAAGGGCTGGAAAAGAGCAGCGAAAGAGCTTCATTTTAATATTGACGGATTTTTATATGACCAGCGGCCCCTCGATGCGGTCCTTCCTTGGGATACCCTTGATCCCGGGTTGGTACCGACGTATCTGACCGATGAATTAAAGAAGGCTGAAGCCGGCGACTATACCTTGCCGTGTTTTGACGGCTGCCGCCGCTGTCATATTTGTGGAGGCTAAGATGACTAAGTGGGTAGAACATGAAAACGGAATTGGTTGGGAAGAAAGCACGTTATTGGCTGATGCCGGGCTGCGTCACGGTGTGACCGGCCGCAGCGGCGGCGTCAGTGAAGGCCCCTTTCTATCCCTCAATTTAGGCCTTCACGTCGAGGACCGGACGCAGGATGTCCTCGAAAACAGGCGGCGTCTCTGTGCCCTTTTGGGCTGTGACCTGCAGCAGCTGACGACGGCCCGGCAGACCCATGAGGATCATATCGTCGCTGTCGGCCCGACTGAAATCGGCCGCGGTGCCGGAAGCTATGGCGATGCCTTTCCCCATACGGACTCCCTCATGACGAATATTCCCGGCGTGCCGCTCATGATGTGTATTGCCGACTGCGTGCCGGTTATATTGTTTGATCCGGTAAAAAGAGTCTGTGCCGTCGTTCATGATGGTTGGCGAGGGACGGCGCAGAGGCTGGCGGCTAAAACCGTGCTGGCCATGCAGCTGGCCTATGGTTCCAAACCGAAAGATATATTGGCCTATATCGGACCGTCTATTTCAAAAGCGCATTTTGAAGTCAGTGAAGATACCGCTATGACTTTTCGGCATCTGGGGCCGGCTTATGGCGAGTGTGCAGTTCAGCATGAAGGAACCTGGCGAGTCGATTTATGGAAGGCCAATCATCTTCTCTTGACCGATGCCGGCTTAATTCCGGAGCATATCGAGACGACGGAAAGCTGTGTCTTTGACCGCGACGACCGGTTCTTTTCGTATCGCCGTGACGGCGGTCATACAGGCCGCATGGGCGCCTTTGCGATTTTGTAAAAGCAGATGAATAAATTTTTAAATATGACTAGCTTTTATAGGACTAACTATATATAATAAAAGAAGTGTAATGTTTTATAAATACATGTAATTGCATGCACGACGGAGGGATAGGCTTGATTAAGGAAAATCTTGAGGCAGTACACAAGAAAATTGCTGATGCAGCTGCCCGTGTCGGCAGAACTGACAAAATTACGCTTGTTGCAGTGACGAAGAATCATCCCGTAGAGATGATGGAAGAGGCCGCCCGGTGCGGTGTGACCGATGTCGGTGAAAACCGTGTCCAGGAAGCGATGCAAAAATTAGAGGCTTTTCCGGATAATGGATTGACCTGGCATTTAATCGGACATTTACAGACCAATAAGGCGAAACATGCCGTAGAACACTTCCATCTGATTCATTCCATTGATTCGGAGCACTTGCTGAAAGCGGTAAATAAGGAAGCCGGCAAGATCGGGAAGGTGCAGGATATCCTTTTACAGGTCAATGTAGCCCGCGAAGAAAGTAAATTTGGAATGGAAGTCGAAGATTTTCCGGCGATTTGTGAACTGGCAAAGGGGTTGGATCACGTCTGTGTTCGGGGGCTGATGTGTATGGCGCCCAATTATGAAAACGTTGAGGACGTACGGCCCATATTCCGCATTGCCCGCGCTTTATATGAAGATATGAAGCCGAAATTTCCGGAAGGCCAGATCCAGTATCTGTCCATGGGGATGACCCATGACTTTGAAATAGCAATTGAAGAAGGCGCCAATGTCGTCCGCGTCGGCACGGCAATCTTTGGGGCACGTAATTACTAAGGAGGAGTATTTACTATGAAGAAGTCAAAGAATATGTGGAATAGATTCGTAAATGTCGTGAGCGGCGTCGGTGGTGTCAATGAAGACGACGAATTTGAAACGGACGAATATGAAGACGAATTGGAATATGAAGAAGAACGCGTACCGCGCCGTACTCCTGCCGTAGCACCGACTCGTACCAGCGTCAACTATACGCCGACTCCGGCCAAACCGCTGCGCATGGTCATCGTCGAACCGGAAACCTTCGATGATTCTCAGAGCATTGCTGATTACATCCGCGACCGTAAACCGGTTGTCATCAACTTTGAAGCGACGCCGGAAGACGTAGCTAAGCGCGTCGTCGACTTCGTCAGCGGCGCTACCTATGCCATCGACGGCAATATTCAGAAGGTCGGCAAGGAAATCTTCCTCTGCGTACCCAGCAATGTTACTGTAGATCATGGGAAACGCGATGACTACAGCGATTTTAATGCCCCGCCTCTTACGTGGAATGCCGGCGGCACGAATAATGACAACAACGGCGGAAATACACCGCTTCGTTAATGATTGAGGGATTGTTTTGAAGAATAGAGATAGAATTATCCGTTATTATCAAGGGACGGATAACGGTGAATTGGCTGCCCGTCTTATTGACCTGGCAGACAGTACAGCCAAGGGACGTCCTTATGCCGTCAGTGAGTTTGTATCACCCGGTACCGTCCAAATCGGAGAGACCATTCAGGCTCATGTGCCGTCTTTGGTACTTCGCACTTCCGGTGGTTACGAAGGGGCTGAACGAGTCAGATTGGCTTTTGTCAGTGTCGACTATGACGGTCCCGTCGATTTTGGAATTACGGCCTGCAAGCTGAGTTGGGATGACCGCTATCGCCTCTTAGGGCATCGCGATGTCCTGGGCTCGCTCATGAGCCTCGGCATCGACCGGGGACGTTTCGGCGACATCATCATGCAGGATGCCGGAGCGGTACTGTTGGCGGAAACTCCGTTGGTCCCTTATTTACAGCAGAACTTTACGAAAATCGCGATGGTATCCGTTGCGATTGAAGAAATATCCCTGAGCGATATTGCGCCGCGTCAGGAAAAAGTGAAAGAAATCAAAACGACGGTGGCCTCGCTTCGCCTGGATGCCATCGTTTCATCGGGGTTTGGCATTTCCCGCACGAAAGCGGCCGATGCGATTAAGGGCGAACGGGTACAGGTCAATTGGCAGCCCGCCAAAGGGCCCAGTCAGGAAGTTCGTCAAGGCGATGTCATTTCTCTCCGCGGCAAAGGGCGGATGGAGCTGGCCGAAATTACCGGAACGTCGCGAAAAGGTCGAACCGGCGTGCTGTTAAAGCGCTATATGTAGTTCCCTTTGTACGGAGGAGATACCACCATGCTTACACCTATGGATATTCATAATAAAGAGTTTAAACGCGGCTTTCGTGGCTACAGCGAGGAAGATGTCGATGCTTTCATGAATAATATTGCCAGCGACTATGAAAAAGTGTACCGGGAGTATTGTGAACTGAAAGAACGGTGTGACAGCCTGCAGGATAAGCTGACACAGTATGAAAAAATGGAAGCAACCATGAACAGTACGCTTATGTTGGCTCAGCAGACGGCTGAAAATGTTAAGGTTTCGGCCCGTAAGGAAGCGGATTTGATTTTACAGGAAGCCGAAAGTAAAAAGCAGAAGATGCTGGATGAAACGATGATGAGCCTGCAGAATTCCCAGCAGGAATGGGAAAAGCTCAAGGCTCAAACGGGAGCATACCGCGCAAAATGTCGGGCTATATTGACCAGCCAGCTGCGGCTGCTCGATGATATGGCGGCTGACGGTGAAGGCAAAGAAAACGATAATATGGCTTCGTCTGTTTCTGTCAGCGAAAAATCGGCTCAGCCGGTCCGCCCCGACCAGGGACGTCAGGATAGCGGCAAAAAAGATGCCCCTAAATCCAAATAATACGTGTTTCATGAATATGCTCTCTTTCAGGTATGACATATGTTAGACCCGGCGGGGAGTATATTTATTTATAGGAGGAACGACGATGAAGAAGCTTTTTTTGTTACTGGCAGCCTGCCTTCTTTTGGGCGTTGTAAGTCCGGCCGGTGCCTATAACCCTTATGCGCCGAATCAATTTGACAGCGTCGACCGGAGTTCTTGGGAATACAAGGCCGTCTACGCTTTGTCTGAAGCCGGGTTGACCGGGGCGCCGATGGAACGGTTCGACCGTTCTTATAACTTGACGCGTTATGAAGTGACGTCTATGATCGCCGTGGCTATGAAGAACCGCAGTAGGGCTACAGAAGCTCAACAGAAATCTATAGACAGACTGGCTAAAAGCTATGCCGATGATTTGCAGTATCTTACGGATACACCCCAAAAAGCGGACGATGCGCCGAAAGGTGTCGCTTTTGACTGGAAGGGAGCTAATAAATAATGGAACCCATTAAGATGATTACAATCGACCTCGACGGGACACTCCTTCGCAGTGACGGTTCCGTTTCGGACTACACCGTAAAAACGCTGCAAAAAGCCCGTCAGAAGGGCGTCATCGTCGCCATTGCTACGGGCCGTATGTACCAGACGGCAAAGGCTTATGGCGAACGGCTGGCTTTAGGCGACAGCCCGATGCTGCTCTTTGCCGGCGGTCTGATTGAAACCTTGGAATCAAAGAAAATCCTCTTTCAGCAGACTATTTCTCAGCAAGATGCCCAGGCGCTGGTCAACTTGGCACGGGAACAGTCCTGGCAGATGCAGACCTATATTGACGACGTACTGCGGGTTGAACTCGATGAACCGTGGGTTCGTGACTATGAACGAATTACCAAAGTCAAGGCCGTCATCTGCGGGGATGAATTTTATCGGGTCCAGGGTGACTGCAATAAACTCCTCAGCCGCGGTGTACATGAAGAGCTCTTAGGCCGCAAGGCTCTTATTGAAAAGACTTTTCCCGGCCGATTTAATATCCTGTTTTCCGATTTGACTTTTTTGGAAATCATGCCCCTTGGCGTCGATAAGGGCCGTGGTATCCGCCGCCTTGGTGAGATCTATCAGATTGAGCCGAAAAACATCATGGCCATCGGCGATTCGCAAAACGATTTGGACATGCTGAAAGCGGCCGGTTTTTCCGTGGCCATGGCTAATGCGGGACAGGAAGTCAAGGATGCAGCTGACTACGTCACCTTGTCGAATGATGAAGACGGCGTAGCCGCTGTCGTCGAGAAATTTGTATTGTAATAGGAGGTTCTTATGGACCATTTTCACTTAATTATCGTCACCGGCATGTCCGGCGCCGGCAAAACCCATGCCGTTCAAGTCTTAGAGGATATCGGCTATTTTTGCATCGACAACATTCCGCCGGTATTGATCCCTAAGTTTGCCGAGTTATGCATCAAAGGCGGTGAAAGGGTGCGCCATGTTGCCCTCATTGCCGATATTCGCGGCGGTGAATTTTTTGATGCCATGAGTCAGTGCCTGAAGGATCTGAAGGATTTGAAAGAAGAAGGAATTTCTTATGAAATCGTCTTTATTGAAGCTTCTGATCAGGCTTTGGTCCGCCGCTATAAAGAAACTCGCCGCGTTCACCCGTTGGCCCCTCACGGCCGCATCAGTCAGGGGATTGCCGAAGAACGAAAACGCCTGGCTTCTTTGCGGAGAAAGGCCGATTTTATTATCGATACGTCTAATTTGCAGCCGAAACAGCTGAAGGAAATCCTGGTGAAGCGCTATGCTATTACAGACAGCAAAAAGAGTATGACTGTCACCGTCGTCTCTTTCGGCTTCAAGCATGGGATGCCCATTGATGCCGATATCGTTGAAGACGTTCGCTTCCTGCCGAACCCTTATTATATTGACGATTTCCGCCATAAGTCGGGCCGCGTTCCCTGCGTGCGGGAGTACGTTGAAAGTTTTCCTATTACCCAAGTATATAAGGAAAAATGGTTCGATATGATTGATTTTCTCCTGCCTAATTACGAACGAGAAGGCAAGAGTCAATTAGTCATTGCCGTCGGCTGTACCGGCGGGATGCACCGCAGTGTCTGCATGGCAGAAGCCATGTACAAACACTTGCGGGACAACGGCGTCGATGTATCCATCGAACACCGCGATATTCAGAAAAACGACGTTGAAGAAGATGCGCCGGGGTACGAAGGCGAAGCCTAGGAGGTACTGTCATGCGTTTTATGAAATGGTTGCATCCGGGACTGCATATTAAGCGCTGGCTCTTCCTTTTCGGGCTGGGCATGATGTTTTCCAGCTTCGGCATTATCCTGACTTTTAACTATCAGTGGTTGGGGGAAGTGGAAGAGTGGGCTTTCCGGTTGCTCTATGAAATGACGGGGCACTATAATTATACGATTTTGGCTAGTTTGGGTATCTTTGTCATTATCGTCGGCATGGCCATTATGGGCTGGGCGACGCGGCGGCTCATACGGACCATGATCGGTGTCGTCATGCCCGGTGAATCGGGAAATTTCAGCGATTTGATTTTTTCTAAATTTCAGCTTTCGAAAGGGCCGAAAGTCGTCGTCATCGGCGGTGGTACGGGTCTGTCCGTCATGCTGCGCGGGCTCAAGTCGAAGACGTATAATCTGACGGCTGTCGTCACCGTTGCCGATGATGGCGGTTCGACCGGGCGGATCCGCGAAGACCTGGATATTATTGCACCCGGTGATTTACGAAACTGTCTGGTTGCCATGGCCGATAAAGAAGGTCTCATGGAACAGCTTTTTGCCCATCGCTTTGGCGGCTCCGGTGACTTAACCGGTCACAGTTTTGGCAACCTCTTTATTGCTGCACTCATCGAGGTCCTTGGCGACGTCGAAGAAGCGATGGATGCGACCAGTAAAATTCTGCGTGTCCGCGGCAAAGTCATTCCGTCATCGGCAGAAAAAATCAGGCTCAATGCCAAGATGACCGATGGGCGCATCATCGAAGGTGAGTCGCAGATTCCTCATGCCCATGGCCGGATCAAGAGCGTCTTTACGACGCCGGAACATCCCAAGGCTATCCGGTCGGCTGTCGACGCTATCAAAGGTGCCGATGCCATCGTCTTAGGGCCGGGGAGCCTCTATACGAGCATCATGCCCAATCTGTGCGTCCCTGATATCATCGAAGCTATCCGAGACAGTAAAGCGCCTAAAATTTATATTTGCAACGTCATGACCCAGAAGGGGGAAACGGATGACTATACCGTCTCCGATCATGTCAAGGCCATCAATAAGCAGGCCGGCGACAAGATCATCGATTTTGTCATTGCCAATAATGGTGACGTCGATCCGGCTGTGCTGCAGCGTTATGTGGCCCACGGTTCTCATCCGGTCATCATTGATAAAAAAGAAATTGGCGAAACCGGCGCTACGCTGATCCTGTCGGATCTCATCAATAAAGAAAACAGTGCGACTCACGATACGAAAAAGCTGGCGAACGTTCTCTTTGATTTGATCAATGCTCTGCGGACCGATTTATCGCCGGAATTACTTCACTATTATCTCAAGCGTTATACCCTTACCCACCGTTAGGAGGCGGCAGCCATTGTCTTTTGCGGAAGAAGTGAAAAATGAGATTGCCCATTATAAACCGGAGAACGCCGCTTGCCGCTTTGCCGAACTGGCAGCCCTCCTTTGCATGGGCGGATCCCTGATTCTCGGCTCTCACGGGATGATTGGTATCGAATTCAGTACGTCTAACAATGCCGTTGCCCGAAAGGTACTGAAGATGTGGATGAAGGCTTTTCCCGTCCGTCCGGAAGTGCGGGTCCGCCAGGGGCTGCGCTTGCGAAAAAAAAATTATTATATCCTGCGTGTCTCACCGTCTCCGGAGAGTACGAGGATTTTGCGCGACTTGTCCCTCTTTCCGACGGATACGGAATTTTCTGCCATCGACCTGCGTAAGGTTGAGTGTCAGCGTGCCTTTTTGCGAGGCGCCTTTATGGGTGGCGGATCTGTCAATCAACCACAGCGGGACTACCATTTGGAATTGGTAACGGGCAATGCGGCCTTTGCAGAAAAGCTGCTCAAAATCATGCGCCGCTTCCGTTTGCCGGCCAAGATTACCGACCGCAAGGGCGATTATTTGGTCTATATAAAAGAAGGGAACGGCGTGTCCCATTTCCTGCAGTATATCGGGGCTGCCCAAGCCTATCTTACCTTTGAAGAAGTTCGTGTCGTAAAGGAGATGCGAAACAACGTCAATCGTGTCGTCAACTGCGAAACGGCGAATCTTCAGAAAACGGTCGATGCCGCTGTTCGCCAGCGCCAGGCTATTACCCGTATTCAGGAATCGGGACTTTATCAGCGTATGTCGGCTAAGCTTCGCGAAGCGGCAGAACTGCGCATGGCCAATCCGGAGGCTTCGATGAGCGAATTGGCGGCTCAGTCAGGATTGACAAAGTCCGGATTAACTCATCGATTCAAAAAAATTGCCGATATAGCAAAACAGATAGAAGGTCAACAACATGATGAACATTAAGAAACTATGTACCTATATTGCCGGTCTTTTGACGGCCTTTATCCCTATGGGGACCCCATTGGCGGCCGGATTTCCGGGAATCGACGATTCAGAGGTCATGAGCCGGGTTGTCGTTCAACCGATGAAGTCCATTTCGATGACGCCGCCTATTGATACGGGGACGCTGCTCTTATCTGACAGTCCGGAATATGCCGAAAACGACGGCATTCTCTATGGGGACATGGTCAGCGGTGATGTACGCCTTTACTTTTATCATGTCAATCAGCAGCCGACAGACCGCAAAATCGTAGCCATGCTGTATAATCCCCATGACTATCCGATTGACGCCTTCCTTCAAGGCTATCAATATACGCGTCCCAGTACCGATTATTATCAGGTCGGCAAGGAACTGTCGACCCTGTATTATGAAGGGAATATGACGGTCAATAAGGTTACGGTACAGCCTCATGATTATGCCTTAGTCGGACAACGGCTCAATGAAGTCGTCGTCCATCCGGATCAGCTCTTTTCAGGCATCATCAACGTCAGCCTTCCGGAACCGATGATTCTGTCGTCCATGATTTTGCCGGTTAAAGAAGATCCGACAGCCTTTGTCCGTAAGCTTCAGTACCTGCCCAGTGACTCCGTCAAACTGCGGGGAACTTTTCACGGCAAAGACCGCTTCATGAGCACCCTTACGCCTTACTCTACGGACAGCGGCATCGGCTATATCCTCTTGGCGGACGGTGTCATGGACCGCTTTCTGCAAGGACGGGACGTCATGGATAATCGCTCGTCGCAAGATACGGGAAACTATGGCCTCGATTACACCATTCATCTGCGTACCCAAGGGACCGGAGACATTCACCTCTATTTTAATCCCCAAGGCGGTGAATATGCCGGTGTTACAGAGCTTATCTACAGCGATCCTCAGCGCGGAGAAGATAAAAAAATCGTGGAATTGCCTCGTCATCGTCATTCTATGGGACTCAATGACCCTTATGCCATGGAATACGTGGATACCTTCCCGGCCGGGACGGATATGACCATTCACATCATGCCGCCAGGCGCGGCCAACTTGCCGGTTCGCTTCCTGGTCGTACCGGATAGTAAGCTTCAGCCTATTCGCGAAGCCGTACAGAGCTCGCGTGAAGCAGAAGAACGGCGGGTTGCCGAAGCCGAATCCAGACGGAAAGCTGCTCGTCGTGATACGACGATTCAGCCTGAAGAACTCCAGTCTGACAATCAGACGCCCTTTACGTCTCTGAAGGACCGCATGGCAAAGCTGCAGCAGCCACAGAAAAAGTAAGCATAAGAAAACAGCCATCCCGATGGATGGCTGTTTTCTTATGCTGTTGACGGTCGACACCGTTCGAATGAATAGAGACTTTACGCTTTATTTATTCGGTGCTGTGCCAAACCATTTCTGATAGATTTTGTCGTACGTTCCGTCTGCCTTGAGTTCTTTTAAGGCCTGGTTGACCTGGTCAGTCAGTTCCTGTTTGTCTTTACTGATCCCCATGGCTACACCGCGAGAGGTGATCGGAGCACCGACGAGTTTGAGCTTGTCTTTGCCGCCCTGCTGAAGATAGTACTGGGCGACGGCCTGGTCGATAGAGACGGCGTCACATGTGCCGGCTTCGAGTTCCATCCAGCCTTGTGTATTGGTGTCGAACTCCTTGACATTGGCACCGTGTTCACGGGCATAGTCGGCCGCTTTTGAGCCGACCTGGGCGCCGACGGTCTTTCCGGCGATGGAATCATAACCGGTAATATCCGTATTGCCTACGGGAACGACGATGGTGTAGCCGCCCTGATAGTAGACGTCCGTGAAGTTGATCTGTTTCTTCCGTTCTTCCGTCGCATCCATGCCGGCGGCGATGATGTCAATCTGGCCGCTCTTCAAGGCCGGAATCAAGGCGTCGAAGCCGAGGTTCTTGACTTCCATCTTGTAGCCTAACTTATCGCAGATTGCCTGGGCTAAATCGATATCGAAGCCGACGTCCTTATCATTTTCCGTAAATTCAAAAGGCGGGAAGGTCGGTTCCGTCCCGACGATGAGTGTCTTGTCTCCCTTCGCACCGGCGGACTGTTCTGTGCTGCCGCCGCAGCCCGCGAGTAAGGTCAAGGCAGCTATCGAAGCCGCTGCCAAGGTCATCACTTTTTTCTTCATCATAGTAGGTTCCTCCAATTAGGGAATATCAAGGATATCGCTGAGGTCTTTCATGATTGCCACATGGGGCAGGGGAAGGAAATCCGGCTCCGATGTCGTTCCTGTCGTTACGGCAGCAAAGGCGACGCCTGCATTTTGTGCAGCCTTGGCATCGATGGTATTGTCGCCGATGTAAAGGACGTCTTTTTTATCCAGCCCGAAATGGTCGCAGACCCGATTGATTCCATCCGGTGCAGGTTTTGCATTGTCCACGTCTTCCATGCCGACGACGAGGTCGATGAGGGACTCCATGGCGTATTTACGGAGCGTTTCGTTAATGCGCGAACGGGTCTTGGTCGATACGATACAGCAGCGGCTTCCCCTTTCCTTCAGGGCCTTTAAAACCGGCAGGGTCTCTGGATAGAGATGGGTATTGGCCGTCATATACTTGTCGGAGAAGCGGACTTTATATTCCTTAATCAGTTCATAGATCCGGTCCGGGTCCGTTTCGCCGGTAAGGCTTTTCATGGCATCGTACATGGTCATGCCGATCGTACGGCGAATGGCGTCTTCGGGAATGCCTTCATAGCCTTCGGCTTCAAAGAGGAGCTGGAAGCACATGACGATACCCTTTTCCGAGTTGGCCAAAGTGTAGTCGAAGTCGAAGATATATGTCTTATACATGGATTACATCTGCGGGTCGACGCCGAACCATTTTTTGTAGAGTTTCGCATACGTTCCGTCTGCTTTGAGGTCAGCCAAGGCCTTATTGACTTTTTCGAGGAGGTCTGTTTTATCTTTTCCGACAGCCATGGCAATACCGGCATCGGTTTTCTTGGAATCACCGACGATTTTGAGGTCCTTGTCGCCGCCTTCTTTCAGATAGTAGAGGGCTACCGACGTGTTGATGATGACGGCATCGCAGGTATTGCTCTGAAGTTCCATCCAGCCCTGGCTGTTGGCATCGTACTGCTTGACCGTTGCGCCGGCTTCCGTTCCGAGGTCTACGCCCTTGGTGCCGACCTGAGTGCCGACCGTCCGGCCTTTGAGGTCATCAAAGCCGTGAATGGTGTCGTTATCCTTGCGGACGACGACGGAATAGCCGTCCTGGAAGTACGGTTCTGTAAAGGAAACTTGTTTCTGTCGTTCCGGAGTAGCGTCCATGCCGGAAGCAATCATGTCGATCTGGCCGCTGCGCAGTGCCGGAATGAGGGCGTCGAAGCCGAGGCTTTTGACTTCAACCTGCATGCCCGTCTTTTCACCGATGGCATTGGCTAAATCAATATCAAAGCCTACATACTTGCCGTTGTCCGTGAATTCAAAAGGCGGGAAAGTCGGTTCCATCCCGACGACGAGGGTTTTCTGCTCATCGGCAGCACCGCCCTGTTTGTCTGCTGAAGAACCACATCCGGCGAGTAAGGTAGCAGCTGCAGCTACAGTTGCCGCCATAACTAAATACTTTTTGTTCATACGTAACAACTCCTGTTCCTTTTTTGTAAACGGAAATAATAAAATACAACTTCCACATAATTATACTATAAAAGGGGACGCCTTTGAAGGGAAACTTTAGGAATCGTCAACTTTTTGCTTGACAAGGAATTCTTGGCGTAGTATACTTAACAAGCTGTCAGGGCGAGAGCCTCAGACGGCCCGGCTGAGACAACAGCCGCGAGAGCACAACTTGAAAGAACTTTCAAAAATGTGCTTGACAAGCTCCTTCGAGTTTGGTAAAATAAACAAGTCGTCGCTACGGCGACACGATGACCTTTGAAAACTGAACAATGATTGAATGAACGCCAGTAAATAGTATAATTATGTGGAAGTTGTATTTTATTATTTCCGTTTACAAAAAAGGAACAGGAGTTGTTACGTAT
>NZ_JAXIXE010000007.1:0-12194 GCF_036305205.1 Megasphaera massiliensis | reverse complement strand
GTAACGCCAATGGAAAAACATGCCAGCTATTGGCTGGCAGCATAAAAAACTGCCACCGGAAACCGGTGGCAGAAACAAAATCTATTTATGTTTTTTCGAGTGTCTACTTGACGGGTAGCAGTTCATTTCCCTTAGTTACGCCATTTGCAGCCGTTTTTGAAATTTTCAAACCTCCTGGGGTTTTCGCCCCAAAATCGGTTTTCTTTCGGCTAACGTATTACCCTTATTTATATTTAGTATACTTTTTTGACTTATTCTGTCAATTGGTCAAAGTTCCCAGGCTTTCCCGATTCACGCCCCGAGATACTTTCCATTCGCTGCAGCAAATCGAGGATCAGGTCTTTGATGGCCTCTGTCGACAGGGAACCTTCGTCTTGGGCGTGATTGATACGATTCCGCTCGATGCGAAGTTGGAAGTAGTCGTGCAGGATTTCTAAGGTCGCTTTGGCCGGCCGTTTGTACCCGACATAGTCGTACTTTATCATTCGCAAGTAATAGACTTGGCGATTGTTCCAAGCGATCTCTGATTCATAGATTCCCGGAACGTCCCCTACGGAAGGGGGCACATGTTCTAAAAATTCATCGGGCAACGGCAGCAGGGTCTGGAAGAATGCATACGATGCCGTCTTCAAAACATTATACATGGCCGATACCCTTTGATTTTTCAAATATTCGTCCAAAGTCAGATCAAAGTTAGGACTATTCTTGACTCGATGATACATGCGATGCAAAATGGCATAGATTTTCGGCCACTTCTGTTTCAGTTCCTCCTTCGTCATCTTATCCGTCGTCAAGTCAGAGAGGATCTGCCGTACAAAACGCAACTCTTCCAGCAAGGCTTTGAAATAGGCCGCCTCCTTAGGATATCGGCGCAGGACATCATCCACATCGCCTGAGGCTTCAAAGTCGGCGATGATGGTGCGAAGCCTCGTTTCCCGCTTCTTTTTTTCCAATCGGGGAAATAGGCGGTTCAAGTAGGCGTCGCTATCTTCTTTCGTCCGTCTTACGGTAAGATCATTCAAAAAATACTGCTGCCACGTTTGGCGAGGCAATTTTTCCCGAATACATTGATTGGGAATAAATTTTTTAATGGGGTAAAAAATATGCCGATCCACCACCTCACTGGGAATCCACTCGCTGCACAAGGTCAGTGCCTGTTGGAGGTAGTCTTTTTCGACGCACCAGCGGATGACGTCGAGGTTCGTAACGTCTTCCTTTAAAAGCAAACCGTACTCCCCTCGGAAGACTTCTAACATGCGCAGAAACATGGTTTCCTGACGGGAAACGGCTCCGGCCTGTTCAAAGTTCTTCAAAGCTTCCCGAAGTTTTCTGGCCAACGGCGCAATTTTCCCGGTCCGGCAAAGGCGTATGGCATGGGTAAATTCATGCATTTCTTGCAGCATCCGCTTCATTTCCGGCGGCTGTTCATCTCCTTCCATGCAGGCCATAAGGTCCCGAGTACTGCCGAAGTTGATGAATTCATCAGTCCCTGAAAGGAGGTGGAACAGCCGACAGATGTCGGTTACATCTTCGACTTTCCGTTCATGACAGTCAGCCTCAAGGACAGCCGTCGTTCGAAATCCATAGTGCTTCAAAATCTGCATGACTGCCAGTATCATCGCTGTATGACGAAAAGAACCGGTAACATCCGCGTGGAGCTGTACGCCTTCAGACGGCCCTTGCTGGGCTGCTATACAGGCACGTATGGTACCGGCCATTTCAAAAGCCTGCCCCATTCGGTCTCCGGTCTGACAGTGTTCATCGTAGTCGACGCGAATACAATGAGCTGCCAAGGACTGTATCCGTTCCCGAAAGAGGGCTTCATGCGTCAGGCTGCACTCATGACCCGCTTCGTCGACATAGCGAAGCTCTTCTTGTGTCCCCTTGGTTGAAAGATAGAACAGATAATCGATTTGTTCTCCCTGCCGTTTTAATAAATCGGCCGTCCGGCGAATGGCCGCTTCGTTGTCCTGGATGCAGTCGATCATCGTCCCGTCGATATTTTTATAACGCGAAACAACCAACGTACGGTCATGATGAAGACGGACCTCGTTTAAAAACAGCAGCATGATATGTTTCATCGACTCACTCCTTTTTACGGCAACCTCATACGAATACTGCCTCATTCCTTACCAATACGTCAAATCAGCGAATTCGTCCCCGGGCGTTCATCACATGCTCCCATAAAGACCGCCCGGGCACGCCACATCCATGGCCGGTATCTCAGCAACGTTTCACTTTCTTTTCTGCAACACAGTCATAGAGATGTGATGATTTCGCGGAAATCAAAAAAGATACCCCTATGTGCTATATTGCGAAAGCTTAGCAAACGCTTCCCCATCTTCTCGTTTCAAAAACGACTGCAGCTGCTGAACCAAATCCTTCAACTCATCTACACTGCGTCCGTCAAAGTTCTTCTCTACGAATTCACGCTTGGCTTCATCTGCCGTCTTGCTGCACAGTTGCTGCAGATGTTGTTCTAAGGACGGTAATAATTCCTGCGAAACGTGGCTGCGAATCCGGTCTAACACGTCATTGGCCATCATGGTTTGACTGCTTTTCAGCTTTTTACTCCTAGCATAGCCGGAAACGAGACCCACGGCAGCTCCTGCCAGCAGGATAGGCGGCATAATGGCCCCGACGGCAGAACCAATGGTTACCGTCGATGCAGCCGGCCCTAAGATTGCCGAATAGACCGATAAAGCTCCGCCGGCAGCGCTGGCAACCAGCACCGAATCTTTCATCGAGTCCATCCCCGTCTGCCCGGCAAAGGCCTGCTGCAGCTGCGAAATCTCCAAATCATTTTTGATTTGATTTTCTTGGTAAAGGTGGGTCAACTCTGCATCTATCTGGGACAACCTGCCATGCCATTCTCGATAAATATCACTTTGTAATTGGCTTAAAAATCCATTGATTTCCTGCTGAAGCCGATCTTCTGACAGGAGTTGTTCCAGTTCTCGTTGAATCGCATCTTTTGAAGTTGTGCTAAAGAAACTCTGGTCATTGATTCTGTTTCGTATCGTCTGTTCGGCATTCGATAAGAAATCGTGCTGTACCCACGTTTGAGTACGAGACATGATTTTTTGCATCATGAGATTTCCGTTATATTGAATCTGTTCATCCAGTTCCAAATAGGTTCTCATCTTCATCTCAATTTGTTCCATCGCCTGTTTATGAAGCAACTCTATCTGTTCTTCTAAGGCTTTGACCGAATTGACAATACTTTCCATTTGGACTTGGTCCGCCTTGCGTTCAATATGCTCGTCTAAGTACCGGTACAAAGCGGAAAAGCCGGATTCCGCTACAGCCGCTTCATCATGATTCATGATTCCGTCATAGGCTTTTTGCGCCGATAAGGGGAAAATTGCTTGGACATAGATGCCCAGCTGTTCATCCAAATAGTCGACCAATTCCTGCGGATCTCCATCGACTTGATCGATTCGGTTAATAATGGCGACGATGGGTTTTCCCATGCGCGACAGGTGGCGCAAATGCTCATTGACGTCAGACTGCCCCAAATAATTGCCGTTAAAGACCCATAAGACGACATCGACAGCCTGAAAATACTGTGTCGTCTTTTCTTCGTTTAAGGCCGTAATCGTTTCCAGCCCCGGCGTATCGATGAGATACATGTGTTTCAAGCCGGTCAGATTCTTTTTGATGACGATGTAATCAATATGACTGAAAAATTCGGGCTCTTGGCGATGCTCGGATAAGGTCTGATAAACGGACTCGATGGAAGATACAATTTGGGAGCCGTCTTTATAATAGATGCAGCCTTCTTCGTCGGTCCCATAGGTTATCTTTAAAATGCAGGCCGTCGTTTCCGTCGCATTCGTCGGAGAGATATCACCGCCGGCAAAGGCATTGAGCAGGGTCGACTTCCCCGCTTTTACCTCACCTAAGATGGCTGCATGCAGGGGCTGATCTAATTTCGCATACAGTAGTTCCAACTCTTTGCGAATTTCCGGAAGCTTGGTAAAATTCTTATCATGATACAAGGGCGATTGCGCTAATCGCTCTATGATTTGCGCGATGTGCTGCTTAACTTCCATGGTGATTCCTCCTGTCTGAAAACAGAATATCCTTTAACAACAAGGGTCTTATGGTGAGTCGGCTCCTTTCGCCCAGTTGTAACAGATCTTTTATAATAGCCTCTTTCTGATCCGATGGGCCATACAGTTCGGTATACGTATCTTCCCGCAAGGTCTCGATGGATTCATCGGCCCGGTCGAGATAATCCTCATATTCTTTAGATAATTTTTCTACAGCCGTGCCGAGTTGACTTGAAAGACGCTTCTGTACCTTTACAGACATACTGTCCCCAAACGTACGGGAGAGCCATTTGGCCACGCTGCGTCCGATATCCGTAACGGCAAAACCGGCAAAAATCAATCCGACAGGCCCCAACAAGGCGGCGGCACCAATGGCTAAGGCTCCACCCAAACAAAACTGCGCCGTTCCTTCGTCGCTTAAGTCCCCCGATATAGCCGCATCGTTCACAGCATTTCCCGTAGAAGCCGAGGCATTCATCTGCCGATTCTTCAATAAGGGAAATTCCCGGAAAGGCGCCAGTGACATATGACGAGCTGCAATCGTTGAAAGCTGGCTGCAATGGTGCTGTACTAACAACTCCAACGTTTTCTCAATCTGACCGGGGCGAATGATTTTATCCATAATGTAGGAATTTCGGAGTCCGCTTTCCATATCCCAAAGACGGTCTTCAATCTTGCTCGTTTCCTGTGAAACACGGTCGGCTTCCTGCTTCTGGAAATTCTTCAATTCTTGCTGTAACCGCTGCAGGACGTCGGCCTTATCTTTTTCCCAATTTTGAATTTTATTTACCCGTTCGCCGTCCATTTTCTTCAAGACGTCAATCGCTTCCATAGACGCTGAGCGTACGTCGCCGTACAATTCCTGACAATTCCGGGTCTTGCTTTGAACCTGTAATTGCAAAGAATTCGCCAGGAAGGTCCGATTCAACAAGTCAAACAGAGCCTTTAAATTACTTTGCTCCAAGAGCTGTTGTCCGCGTTCGTAGTCTTCCTGACTTAAATCGGGCTGCTTCAAAAGTATTTCTGCTTCTCGGGCCTCTTTGGCTGAAAGGGGAATAATATCGGGAATCATGCTGCCATATAATTTTTTAGCCTCCGTTACGACTTCGTCGACGTCTTTGCCGGCCTGGCGTATGAGATCGATACGATTGACGACGGCAACGAGGTTATCAGGATGTTTTTCATACTTGGCGTAAAGCTCTTTCAGCTCATTATAGTCACCGGAACTGTTTATCTTATCTCCTGGTAAAATCCAAATAACGCCGTCAGCCTTAGAAAAATATTCGTTCGCACTGGCATAGACCATGTCGTCTAACTCTTGACGCAGTCCCGGTGTATCGACGAGGCGGTAATGTTCTAATATCGAACTGTCTTGCACTGGCCACGCCGCTTCGATGACAGCCGATTTATACAGTTCGTACTTTTTCAATTCCTGCTGCTTTTCTTCCAGTTCTTTCGGCGGGGCCCCACTGGCGGCAAAGTCTTTCAATTTCTTGGAAATAGCCTTACCTGATTCTTTGCACTTCTTCTCCTCTGCCGCTAAAAATTCCTGCGCCTCTTCATACTTCAAACTCTTCTTCGTTCCATCCCGAAAAGTGAGGGTACAATCCGTCCCTTCACGCTGCTGGAAAATATCGATTTTCCACGTTTTCGGCACAATGCCTTCAGCGGCCTGCTGCTGCCCCAGCAAGGCGTTAATCAGCGTTGATTTCCCATTTTTACCATTTCCCATAATGAACAGGGTAAAAGGATAGGTCAAGTCCTCTGCTAACTGTTCAACAGCCGTACAATCATCTTGTATCTGCCCGATATAATCATGGAGCTTAGCCGTCTTCTTATGATTGCAAAACCTGTCAATGGCATTCATATGTCGTTTGATAGGTTCCAAGGGAGCCGTCATTTGTTGAAGTAAGTGCTCCTGTATCTGCCGGTTATATTCCGCTTCGATATGGGCATAAAGGGACTGGACGGCGGCCACTGTATCTTTCGTAATCATAAGCCATCTCCTATAAAAAGATTCCCCGGACCATATAAAGCACGATTCCTATCATGATCATCAAGTTGAAGAACATCATATAGGACAATTTTTTAATCATCGTTTGTAAGAATTCAGTCTGGCTGATCAGGTTCGACTGCAGCGTCTCTTTGGTTTCCTGAATTTGTTTTTGTGTTGCCTGAAAATTCTGGCTTCTCGTAAGGGCGCGTTTGTTTTCTGCGTTCTTTTGATCGAGTTGAATCCGTTCGACATCACCTATCCGCTGTTTCAATGCCGTGCCAACCTGATTTTGGTTCCGTTCCAGCTGCTCAATTTGGCTCAGCATCTTCCGATTGCGCTCGTCAATTTTATGTAAGAGCTGATTTTGTTTCTCTAACCAATTATCCAGCCAGGAGTCGACGTGCTGATTAAAATTTTGCAGAGACTGTTGGCTATGAGTCGATACGCTTTGATACATGTCCTTGGCTTGGCGAATATCCTTTACCAGCTCGCCCGATTCAGCCTTCAGCGTTTTCAAGGTCCCATTCAGTTCATTGACGGACGCTAAAGCCGAATGACGTACGACATCGTCGGTTACCTCTTTCGTCACGTCTGCAATCGTTTTAATAAACTCCGCTTCCAATCCGTTTGCCATAAAAATCACCCTTTATCCTCGTATTTATACGCCCTTTTCCCCGCTGTATTCAGGGATTTCAGCATATATAGCCCTTTACTGTTGTTAAAATTTTGTTAAAAAACAAATATTTTATACAGTATATTTTCTACATTACTGTAATATAATCCTGCTGGCAACTAATTTTCCTCTGCAATTTTTTTGCAACGAAAACACTCCCTTTGAAGGACGCCTGCCGGAAATCCCGGTATTTGTCTGGTTCAAAGGGAGTATCTTTATGTTACGATTTTACGGTCTTACCAAAGGTTTGGAGCCTATTTGCGTTTCGCAACGCGTACCCGTTCTACCGTCGGATTGCCGTCTTTGTCGGTATGGACGGTATCGACGGTGAACCGTTCTAATTCAGGAGCAAATTCGGTGAGAATCTTGTCCGACAGGGTTGCGCCGTTTAACATGGCCCGGTATAGCATGGCGGCGAATTCGTAGCGCGTCATGGGGCGGTTGCCGTCGAAGGTGCCGTCGGGATATCCCTGAATCATGCCGTTTCCGGCCAGGGTTGCCACGTATTCATACGCCCAGTGATTCTGGGGGACGTCCGGGAAGAGCTGGAGCTTCGACGTATCGATCTTGCGTCCGGCGTTGGCGTCGAGCATGGCCGACTTCATAGCTTCCAGTTCACGGCGCAGGTCCTTGATTTCCTTAGCCATGGCTACACGCGATGTCGATACACCATTGCTCTGACCGAACTTGAAGGAGACGCCGGCATTGACCATGTTGTTGCCGTTGCCGACGGTTCCGCCGACACTGAACAGAGTATCTTCGTTAGGACGATAGAAGGCGCCGACGGCTACCGAGTTTTCCCCGCGGTAATTGCCGTAACCGGCAGCGAAATCCCACTTGTCGTCCGGATCAAAGTCGAGCGGATGAAGGGCTGCCAAAGCGGCGGCACCGGCACCGACTTCATCGATGCGGTTGTCCAGTTGATTGACCTTGTTGCCCAAATTGTTAATGGCCAGGCTGTTCTGGGTAACTTGCTGATTGACGCCTTGGAGCTGTTCTTCCGTAGCGGCACGGCCTACGGTTGCAAAGTCTTTGGAATCGAGGGTCGTATTGGTCAAGCCCGTCACTTCGCCGTCAGCACCATCTAACTCAATAATACCAATTTCACCCATACCGGTCGTACCGTTAAGGGATACTTTCTTGCCTTCTTCGGTGCCGATGTTCAGTGAACCTTCGCCGCCGTCAACGACGACCTTCGAATTCCCTTCACCGAGGGTAATCTTTTTGTTGAGGCCGAACTTTAATTTTGCATTTTCTTTATGTACGAAGACGTTCTGGTTGCCTTCGGCATCGACATGGCCGGAGAAGTCAACCGTCGTATTCTTGCTTACATTAGTAGTATCCTCATCATTAGCTGACACATTCCAACCCGTATAGGCACTATTTTTAATATCGCCTATGGCAGCACTCAATTGTTCTTCTGTGGCGGCCCGGCCAGCTTTCGCGAAATCGTCAGCAGTTAAGGTTGTATTGGTTAAGCCCGTGATATCTCCCTTAGTTCCGTCAACGTTAACGACGCCTATCTTGGCAGTTCCTGCTTGACCATCAATAGATACATTCTTTCCTACATTTACCTTAGCATTTGCACCGTCAATAGCAACCTTATTGTCGCCGGTACCTACTTGTACAGCGGCTTTTTCGCCGTCAATGGCAACCATATTGTCGCCGGTACCAACATTAACGGTACTGTTGAGGTCAAAGGATAACTTTGTTCCGTCTTGAGCTACGACGATATTCTTGTGATTGTTTACTTCTTTACCGGAGAAATCAACCGTATCGTCGCTGGCGACAGCCACACCGGACGCCCCATTGGCCGATACTTTCCAGCCCTTATAGGATTTCTTTTCGATATCGGACATGGCGGCACTCAGCTGTTCTTCCGTTGCGGCACGACCGACTTTAGCAAAGTCTTCAACATCGAGCGTTGTATTCTGTAAGCCCATAATATAGCCTTTCGTACCGTCAATCTTGATTGGATGGTTTCCTTCTTTGGCTTCGCCAATGGTGACGACATCATTCAGCTTAAGATTGTAATCGGTAACGTTTGTAGTTTTATCTTCCGTAGGTGTTAAAACGAAGTTATCGTCGACACTCACACTGGCGCCCTTAGCATTGACGGTATATTGCTTCTTGCCATCGGCATCGGTACCTTCAACGACAGATGCAATATTAGTGCCCGCAGCCACACTGCCGCCGGCAGCCGCAATTTGAGCGGTCAAATCATTGGTCAAGTGATAGATCTGCTGACCGTTGATGGCGTCATAAGAGTCGGAAGAAATGCGGCCTTTGGCTACGTTGATGATGCGGCGTTTATTAGACGAATCACCAACAGAGAGAATCCCATAAGAACCATCGCTACCGGAAATATTCCACTGTTTATTATAGAAATCGCCTAAATCAGTTTGAAACGTTTTTAATTTTGTTGACGTAAACATATCATCGGCTTTTACTTTACTACTGTAACCTAAAGCCGTACTGTACTTGGTATCGGCTTCAACGATTGAACTTCTCCCAATTGCCGTACCACCGGAACTACTGACCTTAGATTCAGAACCTACGATGGTAGCCCATTTCACATTGTCTGGAACAACTGATTTATAACCGCCAATGAAGGAATAATCTGCACTGGTACCAATGGTCGATTCGGCCCCTATTACGGTTCCATAATAACTGCTGCTCTTGGTTTTATAACCAATTAAAGATGAGCGATCAGAGCGTTCGGCAATCTCTGCTTGGCTCCCGATTGCCACACTATAGCCGGTGTTAACTTTAGTATAATAGCCCATTGCAACTGACCAGCTAATATTACCGGGTTTTGTAGTTACTGCCGCCCCGGTACCAAAGGCAAAGTTACTGGAGCCTGTCGCATTGGCACTCGAACCAATTGCAATTGAACTCGTGGAGTTTGCTTTAGCACCTACACCAATAGCCAGACCACTTTGTGCACCATCTTTAACAGTCGCACCATTCCCAATAGCGATACCATTTTCAGCACTACCGCCGACCTTGGATTCATAGCCGAGAGCTACTGCATAGCGACTTAGCTTTTCAGCCGTACCAATGGTTGCTCCATGCCCCAGAGCAATACTGGATCGTCCATTAACTTTTGCGGAATAGCCAATAGCCGAACCAAACCATGTTCCATCATAAACTTTTGAAAAAGAGCCGATAGCCGCGCTATGGGGCGCATCATTCCCAATACTGGCAGAAACCCCACCAATGGCAATGGAGTGGTCAGATTCCTTTCCTACTTTAATATTCGTCCCCATGGCAACCGTCCAGTCCGTTTCGTCATCGATTCTGGTCCCATCGGTCCCTATGGCAATGGAGTTTTCTGCCTGATCACCAATAGATACGCTTGTACCGATAACGATACCTCGGCCGCTTGAATTTATAGTATTGCCCATCTTAGCACCGGTACCAATGACGACACTATAAGGGGACTCATTAATTGCATCTTTACCAATGACAACAGAACCGTTACTGCCCGGCCAATAGTTGGGATCCTCTGTCGGGAAGGGTCCGTTTTTGGCCCCATAACCGATTACGACGGAATCATCGGAGTTCTTACCAAACTCCATATTATTCCCAATGCCAACCGTATTATCTATACCATTGGTTATTTTATTATTGTGGCCAACAAGAATCGATTTATAGATTCTTCGATCCGAAGTGTTACTATTGCCAAAAATGAGGGTTTCAGTTCCACCTACTAAATTGTTTTTGCTGCCAATAAGCCATGATGAATTTAACCCGGTGAGCTCATTGCTATCACCGATAATATAATCATTACCGGTAGAAGTACCTACCGTATTCTTATCACCGGTAACCTTATTGTTGCTGGTATTCACGGTGTTGCCATCACCGACGACGGTATTGTTCTTAGCATACTGTCCCATGGTATTTTCCGTATCGATGTGGGCCGTAAAGTTGCCGTTAGCATCGGTATTCGTCATCCAGGTAGTGTTGGTAGCGGCTTCAGCCATTCCCCCGACACCGGCCGTCAAGGCCAACACGGCCAGGACAGCAGCCATTTTCTGTGTAACATGGCTTCCCGACTGTTTGGTGCAGCTGCGGACCAGCTCGGATACGACGACGTAGCGATTTTTTACCTTACTCCAAATAATCTTATAAATCCTGTTCATAATAATGTCTCCTTTCCTGGTTGTCTTCTGACATGAGTTTTTACCGTTCCGTGGTATTATGCGCTTCATGTATGGCAGGCGGGCGCTGCATGGCCCGGCTGTTGGCGGATTAAAAAGACGACTATAATTTATCCTGTAACTCAAGAACCTTTCCGTCGGTAAAGGTCATCTTTTGGATAGTGAATTCCAGGGTATAGTTATTAAGCCCGTCGGTATAGACCTTCTTTTCCTTGTCGATGAAGGGATTCAAGGATTTTTCGCTTTCGCTGTCAAAGGTCCAAATCTTATCGCTGCTGTAATCGGAAGCGGTGTAATTTTTATCGATATTATCGATTTGGACGGGCAGGGTGACCGCTGTCTTTCCGTCCTTATCCTTGACGTTCAGGTAGCCCATGACGCTGCTGACCTTTTTATCCGGTGTCGGCAGGGTATAGCCGATCTGGAATCGGATATAATGGGACGGGAAGAAGGAATTCTGACTGACGATACTACCGGAGATTCGATTGGATACGTCGAAGGCAGCGTCCATTTCCTTTTTGACAGGGGCGTTGATTTCAGCCAGTTTTTCCTGCGTCGCCTTTTCCTGTTCCTGCATGAATTCGATTAGGTTGGTCACTTCGACGACCTGCCATTCGCCGTTATCGATGGACCGCATCTTAATTTTCAGGTCAAAATCTTTATCGACCTTTTTATCGTGGAGGGTAAGGGTCACGATAGCAATGTTGCCATCTATCTGCGTGCTTTTAACTCCGGAATACTCGAGATCCGGCGTATTTAATTTCTGGCTGACTTCCTGAATCGAAGCCTGGTTCTTGCCGTCGCTTTGAGCCGGCTTTTCAAAATTCCCCGTTTCGACGTATTTCTCGGTTTCGGTGATCATCGTTTGAATCATGTTTTCTTTGAGGGCCGCCACGATACCGGATACCAAAGCATTGGATGCGTCTTCACCAAGGCTTTCCTGAACGATATCATCGAAGCCGCGGCTGTACAGAGACTTTAAATCGACATGACGCTTAAAGGTCGGTAAATCGTGGTTTTCAATCGATTTTTTGACGAGGCCCAAAGAATAAGCCGGTGTCTTGACCCAATAGAGGAAATAAAATAACAAGGCTCCGATAAGAATGACTAAGACCGCAGACAGACCGATAAGGACCTTGCGGTTCTTTTGAAATGATAATGGCATGATGACATCCTTCCCTTCCATTCGCCTGTGTAGATTCTAACCAACAAAACAATTGATGTGATTTTGTTTTAATCATATGTAAAACTCGTAAATTATTAGTAAATATTTCTATATTATGTATTTTTCTTAAAATAGATAATAT
>NZ_JAXIXE010000006.1:0-3485 GCF_036305205.1 Megasphaera massiliensis | reverse complement strand
GGTTTAACCAATACTAAATGGGATCCTGCGACTAACGGAATCGTAAGCGGTCGTGCGGCCACAGAAGATCAGTTAGAAAAAGCCATTTCCAAGGTATCTTCAGATGTTGGCGGTGCTCATACGGAACTGACCTTAGACGGAAAATCGGCAAAGGCTGGTGCAAACGGTGCGCTTGGTGATTACATTGGTGAAAACAACCTTACTATGGCTGTGAAAGATGTAAACGGCCAGAAGGTTTATGACCTCAAATTGAAGAATGAAGTGGTTATCGGTCAACCGGGCAAGGATGGTAAAGACGGTACACCGGGCAGCATCGGCTTAGTCGGTCCTCAAGGGCCTGCCGGTGAAGACGGCCAACCGGGTAAGAATGCTTATGGTGAAATCTCCGTGAAGAACGGCGTCGATGGTGTCGATGGCAAGCACGGTAAAGACGGCATCACCCGTATCGTTTATGAAGATGAAAAGGGTGAAGAACATACGGTAGCTACTCTGGAAGACGGCTTGAAGTTCGCCGGCGATACAGAAAATGTGACCATCGCTAAGAAACTCAATGAAACCTTAGACGTTAAAGGTGGTATCAGTGATGCAAGCATGCTTACCGACAACAACATCGGTGTTGTTGCTGAAGAAAAAGGTGGCTTGACAGTGAAATTAGCCAAGAACCTTGACTTGGATAATGGCAGCGTAGCCTTTGCTGAAGTAGCGAAAGATAAAGATGGCAATGCTCTCGTGAAAGGTGAGGATGGAAACTGGTACACTGATTTAACTGACGCTGTCTACGATGCAGACAGTCAGACGTACACCAAGGACGGTGCAGCGTTAACGGCTGTCGAAAGTCCGGTTGTGGGAGCGGTGAAGTTAAGCTCGACAGGTCTCGACAACGGTAATCAACGGATCGTAAACGTCGCAACCGGTATTGATAAGACTGATGCCGTTAATGTGGGTCAGTTGGACACCGCAATTTCCAACGTTGTGACCTCAGTTGGCGGTGCTCACACAGAACTTACTCTGGATGGTAAATCGGCAAAGGCTGGTGCAAACGGTGCGCTCGGCGATTACATTGGTGACAATAACCTCACGATGGCTGTGAAAGATGTGAACGGCCAGAAGATTTACGACCTCAAATTGAAGAATGAAGTTGTCATCGGTCAACCGGGCAAGGACGGTAAAGACGGCACTCCGGGCAGCATCGGCTTAGTCGGTCCTGCAGGTCCTAAAGGTGAAGACGGCCAACCGGGCAAGAATGCTTATGGTGAAATCTCCGTGAAGAACGGTGCTGATGGTGTCGATGGTAAGCATGGTAAAGACGGAATCACCCGTATTGTTTATGAAGATGAAAAGGGTGAAGAGCATACGGTAGCTACGCTGGAAGACGGCTTGAAATTTGCCGGGGATACAGCTGACGTAACGATTGCTAAGAAGTTGAACGAAACTCTTGAAGTTAAAGGTGGCATCAGTGATGCAAGCATGCTTACCGACAACAACATCGGTGTTGTTGCTGAAGAAAAAGGTGGCTTGAACGTGAAATTAGCCAAGAACCTTGACTTGGACAATGGCAGCGTCACCATTGCTGCTGATTCGGCGAAAGACGACAAAGGAAAGTGGCTCGTGAAAGGTCAAGATGGTAACTGGTACACGGATTTGAAAGGTGCCGTGTACGATGAAGATACGCAGACCTATACTAAGAATGGCAAACCCTTAACGGCCGTAACCAATCCTGTTATGGGAACAGTAAAATTGAGTACTGCCGGACTTGATAACGGCAACCAACGTATCGTTAACGTAGCGCCGGGCAAGGCCGATACAGATGCTGTTAACATGGCTCAACTTCGAAACATTGCTAATAAGCCGGAGCATCACAACCGGGTTACGGTTTATGGCGAAACGGCAGAGCCCGGTGAAAACGGTCAACATGGCCCATATGTAAAAAATCACAACCTCACTATGGGTGTAAAAGAAGTTGATGGCGAATTAATCCACGATATTCAGTTGTCTAAATTCGTCGACTTGGAAGAAGGTAAATTGACCTTTACTGTGCCGCAAGATGAAAACAATCCGACTTTCAGACAGGCAGCCGATGCGAATACGAGTCAGGTAACCTTGAGTGCAGCCGGCTTAGATAGCGGCAATCAGCGCATTATCAACGTAGCTGACGGCGTCGACGATAAAGATGCAGTCAACGTTTCACAGCTTAAAGCCAATAAGGTGACCTTAACTGCTGGTAATAATGTTAAGATTACCGATAAGACTGAAGATGATAGTTCTACGAACTATACAATCGCATCTACCGATACGATTACCGGTCTCACCAATACTAAATGGGATCCTGCGACTAACGGAATCGTAAGCGGTCGTGCGGCCACAGAAGATCAGTTGAACGCGGCTATTTCCAAGGTGACTGAATCGGTTGGTGGAGCTCACACGGAACTGACTTTAGATGGGAAATCTGCCAAAGCCGGTGCTGATGGCGCTTTAGGCGCATACATTGGAGAAAACAACCTGACCATGGCTGTGAAAGATGTAAACGGCCAGAAGGTTTATGACCTCAAATTGAAGAATGAAGTTGTCATCGGTCAACCGGGCAAGGATGGCAAAGACGGCACTCCGGGCAGCATCGGTTTAGTCGGCCCGCAAGGTCCTGCCGGTGAAGACGGACAACCGGGCAAGAACGCCTACGCTGAAATCTCCGTGAAGAACGGCGTCGATGGTGTCGATGGTAAGCATGGTAAAGACGGTATTACCCGTATCGTTTATGAAGATGAAAAGGGTGAAGAACATACGGTAGCTACTCTGGAAGACGGCTTGAAGTTCGCCGGCGATACGGAAAATGTAACCATCGCTAAGAAACTTAACGAAACCCTTGAAGTTAAGGGTGGCATTAGCGACACAACCTTGCTCACGGATAACAACATCGGCGTCGTCGCCAAATCTGATGGCGGCTTAACCGTGAAATTGGCCAAAAACCTCAACCTGTCTGACGGCAGCGTAGCCTTTGCAGAAACCGCGAAAGATGCAGAAGGAAACGTTCTCGTGAAAGGTGAAGATGGCAACTGGTACACTGATTTAACTGACGCTGTCTACGATGCGGACAGTCAGACGTACACCAAGGACGGTGCAGCTTTAACGACTGTCGAAAGTCCGGTTGTGGGAGCGGTGAAGTTAAGCTCGACAGGACTCGACAACGGTAATCAGCGTATTGTAAACGTCGCAACCGGCATCGAAAAGACTGATGCTGTTAATGTGGGGCAATTGGACACAGCTATTTCAAATGTGACCACTAAAGTTGGCGGAGCTCACACGGAACTCACTCTGGATGGTAAATCGGCAACAGCCGGTGTTGATGGCGCTTTAGGTAAATACATCGGTGACAACAACCTCACTATGGCCGTGAAAGATGTTAACGGCCAGAAGATTTATGACCTCAAATTGAAGAATGAAGTTGTTATCGGTCAACCGGGCAAGGACGGTAAAGATGGCACACCGGG
>NZ_JAXIXE010000005.1:0-75302 GCF_036305205.1 Megasphaera massiliensis | reverse complement strand
GAGTCAGAGTCCGTTGCCTTACCGCTTGGCGACACCCCTGTATGGCTCCTCAAGTAGGACTCGAACCTACGACAAATCGGTTAACAGCCGATTGCTCTACCAACTGAGCTATTGAGGACTAAATGGAGCGGAAAACGAGGCTCGAACTCGCGACCCCCACCTTGGCAAGGTGGTGCTCTACCACTGAGCTACTTCCGCATGAAAGTTGACTTATCTCACCGAAACGGGGAGACTTGTCGGCACCTTTTGTAAATATTTTTTACAAATCACAAGTGCTTAATAAGTTTAACACAGAGCCAAAGGATTGTCAAGAACGTTTTCTATTCTAAAAAATCTGAAGCCCTGTAAAAGGCGGCTCAAAAAGCAACCCTTTACAGGAACAATCAGAAAGTTTCTCGGTTACAACGGTGACGCTTCACCAATAAACCCGCGCAGGACATTGGGCGTTGCCAAGTTTTTGGTTCCGGCACCATAGGCTACGGTATGATAGATGAAGTCAGCCGGTCTTTGCCCTGCATGAGCTAAGACTTTCACCAAGGCAGCTCCCGTCGGCGTAACCAATTCACCCTTGATATCCGTCGAATACCAGGGAATACCGGACAAAAGTTCCGCTGTGGCCGGCGCCGGCACAGGCATGATGCCGTGGGCGCAGCGGACAAAGCCGCTTCCTGCATGAAGAGACGAGGTGCTGATCTGTTCGATGCCCAAGTAGTTCAGACACCAAACGGTACCGACGATATCCAAGATGCAGTCGATGGCGCCAACTTCATGAAAATGAATTTCCTCGACCGGTACTCCGTGTACCTTGGCTTCCGCTTCAGCTAAGGCCTGAAAGACGGCCAGGCTCTTGGTTTTTATCCCTTCTTCCAAGGGCGACCCTTTGATAATCTGCGTAATCTCCGCCAGGCCGCGATGGTGGTGGTGATGATGGTGACCGGTCATATCGACGAGGTGGCCGGAAGCGTCGTGATGGTGTTCATGGCAGTGATCATCATGATCATGGTGGTCATGATGGTCATGATCATCGTAATCGTGATGGTCATGATCATCGTGATCGTGATGTTCGTGATCATCGTGATCGTGATGTTCGTGATCATCGTGGGCATCGTGCTTTTCATCATCTAATATTACATTATAATAAACGGCCTGCACGCCGCCCTTATTCTCACTGCGGCACAGGAGTTCATATCCCGTGAGCTGAAGCGAGGCCATGGCCTTTTGAAAAGCTTCAAATGGGACCCCTGCCTGGATGAGCATGCCGACGAACATATTGCCGCTGATACCGGAAAAACAGTCGAGATGTAGTGTTTTCATCGTGGGACTCCTTACTTCAAATTATCGTTCATCATTTGGACAGCGGCATCGAGCATGGTCAGCCCCATGGCTGAGCCCATTCCCTGGTCGAGATTCTGCTCGAGTTCAACGAAGGGTTTCAGTCCTAATTTCTTCATCTGCATCTGATGTACCGGTTCCTGGTATTGAGCCGACGGGCAAACATAGTCCTCAACCGTCGGGCACAAGGCGCGAGCCAAGAGGACGGCCGCCCCGGTCACGGCATTGTCAAAGACGACGAGCATTTTACACCGAGCTGCCGATAAAATGAACCCTACCATGGCCGCAATGTCGGGCGATCCGGCGCGGCGCAGCAAATCCAAAGGATTTTCCGGGTCGAAATTCATTTCCTCCATGACGCGTTTCAGCGAATCCAACTTTTTGCCGGACGTCATAGACGCCGGAAGGTCTTCCAATTGACCGCGGAAAAAGGCCGCCGTTATGATAAAAGCTGTGAGGAGATCCCGTTCGCCGATATTGCCGAGGCCGACGGCCGTATATCCTTCTTCAGCCAGGTTCTCGCCAAGCTGCAGACCGCTGAACAGGGCATCCATCATTTCATCTTCACTCATGGCGTCCCGGCGAGCCCAAAAATGGCTGCCGTGCATGACTTTCAGATTCTGGACCCCCTGCGATTCGGCCAAGTCATCTTCAAGGCCCATGTCGAGGAGCATGACACCGGCTCCGATACGGTGAGCCACCTTATTGATAGCCCCGCGGCCTCCTGCAATTTCTAAAGCATCGGCCTTACTGGTCTTGCCCTGGGTCTTATTTTCCCCGCCGTCGACGGCATGGTCGGCAGCAAAGATTGCAATGGCCTTCTGCAGCGTTTCCGGATGAAGGGTCTGCTGCACGCCGGCAATACGGCCTGCCAGATACGATAATTTGCTGTCCTGGCGAATTGTCAGGCTGGCCAAGCGCTGGTAGCACTCCGCAGCCTTAGCCAGATCCATCGGTTCAATGGCCTTAATAATTTGTTCTAATACAGGATCCATACTTCCTCCATAAAAGACAGTCATCGTCTCACCATGCCGGAATATCTCCTATGACAAACGATGTGCATATACGAAATGTTGCTTATAATGACTTACCGAATTCATCGGTATCGAGAATAGCCTGTTTAAAAGCATCCTTGGTCATCGGCGTGGGAACGCAGGTCCATTCACGCAGGGCCGGGGCGGCATCGACGACGGCGTCGATTTCATCGGCCTTGATGTCTAAGGCTGCCAGGGTCGTCGGGTAATTGCATTTTTTATAGAAAGCAGCGACCTTATCCCGCAGTTCAAACTGTTTATCGTAGGTCAAGAGGACTAAGACACCGAAGGAAACAGTTCCGCCGTGAAGATGGCCTTCGACAACCTGGGGAAGGACCGTCGAGGCATTGTAGAACATGTGCGCCAAGGACGAATTATAATAGTATTCTTCACCGCCTGTCGTGCAGTTGGAAACGAGGCCCGTGCTGATAATGATGTCTAAGACGACCTGCTGCAGTTCATACGTAATCTGGTTGGCCTTGAAGTCTGCCAGTGCCTTTTCCCCATACTGGAGAAGCGGTTCCGTACAAGTCTTTCCGATAGCCCGGCCCAAGAGAACGGTATGGAAGTGTTCTGCAGCCCGGCTGGCCAGTTCCGATTCACATTCCTTACTCATAGCATCGCCAATGCCGGCCCAGAAGAATTTAAAGGGAGAATCAGCAATGACAGCCATATTGATGAAGGTGTGAACCGGCGGCTGATCGAGGTAATAATAGCCGGCGAAGGACTTATCTGCTTTGTACATGACGGAAATAGCCGTCGACGGAGCGCAGTTAGACGCCAGGGTCGGGAAAGCAAAGAAGGCTTTATCGGCCTTATCGGCAACGACCTTCCCCGTATCGATGGCCCGGCCGCCGCCGACACCGAAAACGAGATCTGCCTCTTGAACGGCTTTTTCTTTCAGCAGGCGATCGACGTGTTCAAAGGTGGCATCGTCGCCATACCACAACACGTCGAGGACTTCGAGATCCGTTTTGGCAATGGCATCGAGGAGCGGCTGTTTAGCCTTGGACAGAGCCGTCTTACCGCCGATGATGACGACTTTTTTCCCAAAGTGTTTGGTGATCTTACCAATGGCATCATAGGCATGTATCCCGATGGTAAAAGCCGGCAAAACCAAGGTGTATTCAGATTTAGACATTCTAAAACCTCCTATAATATATGATAATAAGTTCAAAAACTATGGTTATTATAGCATTGTCCCTTGCTTATGAAAAGTCCACTCCCACTGGCCGATTTGGTTCGCAATACATATGAAAAATACATATGTAGGTTTCGTCACAAATCACTTTTAGTAAATTTAATCAATATATAGTTTATCGGTCCAAATATAAATCAATATATGGTATAAAAAATTCAAATATACGATATCGTAATTTCATCATGTCTTTTAAGTCATCAAGAATAGTTATTTATTCCCAAGGAGAATCTTGTTTTTAACCCAAAAGGATATATAATGAGAGAGCTACAGAGATAGCAAAAAATTTCAACGTGCCATTTACTTTTTTCCAATTCATCAAATTCGGCATTATGTTGCTTTATAACGGATAAAGATATAGGCACACAAAATTCAAAGGAGGTTCTTTTTGTATGAACGGTTTATATCTCGTCATTATTTCTGCCTTAGTGTTCGTACTGGCTTACCGTTTTTACGGCGCATTCATTGCCGCCAAGGTATTGACCCTGAACCAGTACAAAGTTACACCGGCCTTCCGTTTTGAAGACGGTCACGACTACGTTCCGACGAACAAATACGTCGTCTTCGGCCACCATTTCGCAGCTATCGCCGGTGCCGGCCCGCTGGTCGGTCCGGTCATCGCAGCCCAGTTCGGCTACCTGCCCGGTGCCTTATGGATTCTCATCGGCGGC
The DNA here is from genome assembly GCF_036305205.1 of Megasphaera massiliensis. Lineage (NCBI taxonomy): Bacteria > Bacillati > Bacillota > Negativicutes > Veillonellales > Veillonellaceae > Megasphaera > Megasphaera massiliensis. Next base: position 71,067 of record NZ_JAXIXE010000005.1, on the reverse strand, counting down.
GTCCTCGCCGGTGCCGTCCACGATATGGTCATCCTCTTCTGCTCCATGCGGTACGACGGCAAGTCCATTGCCGAAATCGCCAAAGCCCAGATCGGTGACAAAACAGGCTTGGCAACGTCCTTTGCCGTCTTGTTCCTCAATATCCTCTGCATGGCCGGCATGGCCGTCGTCATCGCCAACGCCCTGCACGACAGCCCTTGGGGTACATTCACCATCGGCATGACCATTCCTATCGCCATCTTCGTCGGTATCTACATGCAGTTCCTGCGTCCCGGCAAAATTAAAGAAGGCACCATCATCGGCGTCGTCTTGACCTTGCTGGCCGTCGTCGCCGGCCCTGCCGTCCAGGCTTCGCCGACCTTGGCTCCCCTCTTTACCATCAATGCTACGGGCATCTCCATCGCCCTCATCATCTACGGCTTCATCGCAGCTGCCCTTCCGGTATGGCTGCTCCTGGCACCGCGTGACTACCTCTCGACGTACATGAAAATCGGTACCATCGGCGCCTTGGCCCTGGGCATCATCATCGTCGGGCCGAACATTCAGATGCCGGCTATGACCCAGTTTACGGCTGGCGGCGGCCCGGTCATCACCGGTGCTGTCTTACCGTATATCTTCGTTACCATCGCCTGCGGCGCTATCTCCGGTTTCCACTGCATGATTGCAACGGGCACGACGCCGAAAATGCTGATGAACGAACGCTCCATCCTGCCCGTCGGCTATGGCGCTATGGTTACGGAATCGTTCGTTGCCATGATGGCTTTAATCGCAGCCTGCTCGCTGGTACCGAATGATTACTTTGCCATCAACTCTTCGGCCGCTCATTTCCAGGCCCTGGGCATTCAAGTCGTCGACCTGCCGCACCTGAGCAACATGGTCGGTGAAGACGTCGCCCATCGTCCGGGCGGTGCCGTTTCCCTGGCTGTCGGCATGGCTTATATCTTCTCCAACCTGCCCGGCCTCGATCACCTCATGAACTACTGGTACCACTTCTGCATCATGTTCGAAGCCTTATTCATTATGACCATCATCGATGCCGGTACCCGTGTCGGCCGTTATATGCTCCAGGAACTCGTCGGCCGCGTATGGCCTAAGTTCGGCGATCCGAACTGGAAACCCGGTGCCATCATCGCTTCTGCTTTGATCTGCGGGGCTTGGGGTTATTTAGTCCTCAACGGCAACCTGTCCACCATCTGGCCGATCTTCGGCGTATCGAACCAGCTCCTCGCTATCATCGCCCTTTCGATTTCGTCGGTCGTCCTCTGCTCTATGGGCAAAGCTCGTTACCTTTGGGTTACGGCCATTCCCTGGGCTTTCCTGATGGTCATGATCTTCTGGGCTGACTATCTCAACATCTTCGAAATTTACCTTCCGAAGGGTGAATGGACGATGTTCACCGTTTCCATCATCATGGCCCTGTTGGTCATCATCGTTGCCGTCGGCGCCGTCCGCAAGTGCATCTACTTAGCAAAGACGGTCCCTGCCAACTATGACACTTCGGAAATCGTTGAAACGGAAGAACTGAAACACCTCCAGGAACTGGTAAAAACTGATAAAGCAGCTCAGCGTTTCCAAGAAATGTCTGTCGCTCATCATTAATCAACTGCATCAAAGGCACTATCTTCATAGATAGTGCCTTTTTTATTTAACAATTTCCGTTATATATTAAGGAAATACCCCTCCACAAATTATTTTACTCAGTACATCATGAGTTTTTTTCATATATATATCGTAAACTTTACCATAAGTAACTTGCTATTTTTACTTCTTTAAACTATAGTAGGTGTATAGTAAAATCGTTATATGATATTTATAAACGACAAAAAGTCAATAGAATTGTAACAAAAACGTTTTACTTGGATGGACTGAGGATGTGGCGTTGCATCCGATTATAATATTCCTCATCAAAGCACCTGCGGCAAAAGTGATGAGATCCATACCCCCATCAAAAGCATGGCATCAGCTTTATATTTCGTACCTATACAACGCCTGTTTTGTAAGCGTCCAGCGCTTCACGAAATAAATATGATAAGGAGGGAATTTTTTATGAATGGTTTGTTTTTAGTTATCATTTCTGCATTAATATTTGTGCTGGCTTACCGTTTCTATGGTGCTTTTATTGCCGCAAAAGTACTGACCGTTAACCAGTATAAGGTTACACCGGCTTTCCGTTTTGAAGACGGTCATGACTACGTGCCGACCAATAAGTACGTCGTCTTCGGCCATCACTTCGCGGCTATCGCCGGTGCCGGCCCCCTCGTAGGCCCGGTCATCGCAGCCCAGTTCGGTTACTTACCGGGCGCCCTGTGGATTCTCATCGGCGGTGTCCTCGCCGGTGCCGTCCATGACATGGTCATCCTCTTTGCGTCCATGCGCTATGACGGCAAATCCATTGCCGAAATCGCCAAAGCTCAGATTGGTGACAAAGTCGGCCTGGCAACATCCTTTGCCGTCTTGTTCCTCAACATCCTGGCTATGGCCGGCATGGCCGTCGTCATCGTCAATGCCCTTCACGACAGCCCTTGGGGTACTTTCACGATCGGCATGACCATTCCTATCGCTATTTTCGTCGGCGTCTACATGCAGTTCCTGCGCCCGGGCCACATCAAAGAAGGTACGGTCATCGGCGTAGCATTGACACTTCTCGCCGTCATTCTCGGTCCGTCCGTATCGGCTTCGCCGACACTGGCTCCCCTGTTCACGATCAATGCTAAGGGCATTTCCATCGCCCTCATCATCTACGGCTTCGTAGCTGCCGCTCTTCCCGTATGGCTGCTCCTGGCTCCGCGTGACTACCTCTCGACGTACATGAAAATCGGTACCATCGGTGCTCTGGCCCTCGGTATCATCATCGTCGGACCTACGATTCAGATGCCGGCTATGACTCAGTTTGTCGCCGGCGGCGGCCCGGTCATCACCGGTCCGGTCCTTCCGTATATCTTCATCACCATCGCCTGCGGTGCCATCTCCGGCTTCCACTGCATGATTTCGACCGGTACGACGCCGAAGATGCTGATGAACGAACGCTCCATTCTCCCCGTAGGCTACGGCGCCATGCTGACCGAATCCTTCGTCGGCATGATGGCCCTTATCGCAGCCTGCTCCCTCATCCCGAACGACTACTTCGCCATCAACTCGACAGCTGAACACTTCCAGGCCCTGGGCATCCAGGTCGTCGACCTGCCTCAGTTGAACGCCATGGTCGGTGAAGACGTAGCTCATCGTCCCGGCGGCGCCGTTTCGCTGGCTGTCGGCATGGCTTTCATCTTCTCCAACATCCCCGGCCTTGACCACCTGATGAACTACTGGTATCACTTCTGCATCATGTTTGAAGCCCTGTTCATCATGACCATCATCGACGCCGGTACTCGTGTCGGCCGTTACATGCTCCAGGAACTCATCGGCCGCGTATGGCCGAAGTTCGGCGATCCCCATTGGCTCCCCGGCGGCATCGTCGCCTCGGCTCTGATCTCCGGCGCATGGGGTTACATCGTACTCCAAGGCAACCTGTCTACGATTTGGCCGATATTCGGTGTATCGAACCAGCTCTTGGCCATCATCACCCTGGCCATCTCGACCGTTGTCATCTGTGCTATGGGTAAGGCCCGCTTCGCCTGGGTCACGGTCATCCCCTGGGTTTTCCTGACCGTCGTTATCTTCTGGGCTGATTACCTCAATATGTTCAACATCTACCTGCCCAAGCAGGAATGGCTCCTCTTCGGCGTATCGGCTATCATGGCCATCTTGGTCATCATCGTCAGCGTAGCCTCTGCACGGAAATGCCTTGAATTGGCAAAGACCGTACCGCCCAGCTACGATACGTCTGAAACGGTAGAAGCTGAAGAATTGAAACACCTCGAAGAATTAGTTAAATCCGATCCGATTGCCAAACGCTTTAAAGAATTGACCGTCGATCAACACTAAGACCATATAAAAAGACTGCCCCTGTGACAGCGCCTGAGATGTACATGCTCTCAGGCAGCTGCCGGGACAGTCTTTTTTATATGCATTTTTATCGATACCGAGATCGTTAGATAACGCCGGTTCCGTCAAAATCGGGAATGAAGTCATCGCTGGCGCTCTCTTTTTCCTGAACAAATCCGTCTTCAATACCGCTGTCAAAGAGATACTGTTCCGCCTCATCGTACTCTTCATCGGTCAAGGGACGGTTGATTTCCGGATAGTCTCCCGCCCGGCCGCAAGGCACGTATTGGCGCATCAAACTGAATAAAACCTGGCCGTCGTCGAAATGGTTCCGCACCCAATCGATGACGGCTTTCGTATTGTCGACACAGCCGGGAAGGATGAGGTGGCGGATGATGACGCCTTTTTTCAAAATTCCGTCGTTATCGAGTTCGTAAGGACCTACCTGGTCATACATGCGAAGAATGGCTTCGGCTGCGACCTGCGGGTAGTCTGCAGCACCGCTGTAGCGTTCGGCTAAGGCTGAATCGAGGTATTTAAAGTCCGGCAAATAAATCTGCACCTTATCTTTAAATCGATTGATGGTCTCTACCGATTCATAACCGCCGCAGTTATAGACGACGGGCACCGGCAAGGGATCTGCCAAGCTCTCTAAAATGGCAGAGGTATATGGCGTCGGCGTCACCAGATTGATGTTATGGGCGCCCTTTTCAATGAGCTCACTATAGATTTCCCGGAGCCTTCCGGGCGTAATCGGAACTCCCTTTCGTCCCATGGAGATGATGGAATTTTGGCAGAAGCAGCAGCGCAGATTACAGCTCGTAAAAAAGACCGTTCCCGACCCGCGTGTCCCGCTGATGCACGGTTCCTCCCATCGATGCAGGGCCGCTCTGGCCACGACGGGCTGGAGCGGAGAATGGCAAAAGCCGGGCATTCCCTTCTCATTCCAAAGGAGGCTGCGGACGACACCGCAGCGTCGAGGACAGTCATTACATATCGATTCCATAGTCACGCACCTCAATCAAAAATCTTTCCGGGATTTAAAATCCCCTTCGGGTCCCAAGCCCGTTTCAAAGCTTTCATCAATTCCAACTCGACGGGGTCAGTATATTTTGCAAATAAAGCTTTCCGGGCCTGACCGATACCGTGTTCGCCGGAAACAGCGCCGCCCAGACGATAGGCTGCTTCACAGGCCTTATCTTCAAAAGCCGCGATACGACCTCCTTCATCGGCCTCATCTGCAAAGCCCCGACGCAGGAGGTCCAAGTGAATATTGCCGTCTCCGGCATGGCTGACACCGCGGAATACGACGCCCGTCGCTTCACCGATGGCCTTCAACTCGTTCATGAAGGACAATAGTTTATCCGGCGGTACGACGAAGTCTTCCATGGCGGCGACCGGGCAGTCCGAAGCCGACGCTTCGGTAAAGGCCTTGCGGGCCTTCCAAACTTTTTCGGCATCGGCCATGAAGACTTCGACAGCCCCGAGAGATCGGCAGATGTCATCGAGATTCATGCAGTCATCGTCAAGGCCGTCTTCACTTTGACTGTCAAGCTGGATAATCATATAGGCTCCGCCTTCAGGGCAGTTCTGTTTTTCATCGAGCCATTCCCCGACGACTTCGATGACATCGTAATCCATAAATTCCAAACACGTCGGCGTAATACCGGCCTTGGGGAGCGCCGTCACCAGCGACAAGGCCTGTTCGGCCGATGGAAAGACGGCCAGGACGTGTGCCGTCGACTTTGGCAAGGGCACAAGCTTTAAGGTCAGTTTCGTAATAATGCCCAACGTCCCTTCAGAACCAACGACGATTTTTTCCAAGGGGTAGCCGGCCGTCATCTTATGGAGGCGCTTACCGAGATTAGCAATTTTCCCGGTCGGCGTGACGACTTCAAGAGCATAGATTTGGTCTCTCGTCGTCCCATACTTCACGGCCCGGTTACCGCCGGCATTGGTGGCCCCGTTGCCGCCGATGCAGCAGCTGTCGCCGCTGCACGGGTCACCGGCATAGAGAAGGCCCCTTTTACCGGCTTCCTTTTGTATCGTCTCGGTAATGACGCCGGCTTCTACGACCATGTACATAGCCGCTTCATTAATTTCCAAAATGCGGTTCATCCGCTCCGTACTGACTATAATGCCGCCGCGGCCGTCGACAAGGGCACCGCCTTCAAGGCCCGTCCCGGTCCCTCTGGGAATGACGGGAATGACGGCCTCGTTAGCCAAAGCGACAACAGCAGCCAATTCCTCCGCCGTTGCCGGTAAGACGACGGCATCGGGCAGAAAAGGCACCGCAAAGGTGCCTTCATCGCGACCGTAGGGAATCCGTTTATCGTCATCGGTCCAAACATATTTTTCACCTACAATGGCCTGTAAGGCCGTTATGACTGCAGGGGTTATCTGATTATACTCCATGTATTCATCCTCATAAGACAGCCCGTCCTGTTAGAAGGACGGGCACAACGCAAAACGAGCAATTCCAGAGAACCTGATTACAGAAAGAGGCCCCGCAGGAACGGCACGAGGGTAAACTGATAGATTTTCAAGACGCCAAAGACGCAAAGGCCGATGGAGGCGCCGACGATGGCACCATTGATACGAATCCAGGCCAGGTCTTCGCCGACCTTACTTTCCAAGAACTGGTTGAACCGATTTTTATCGAAGCCGGACAAGACGTCTCGGACAGCAACGGCAATGAGGGAATGTTCATGTTCCAAGATGACGTTGAACGCCCGGCGGATCTGTTCATCAAGCCATTCCTTGATTTCAGGGTAGGAACGGCAGTATTCGAGGTAGTGGATGAACTGTTCTTCCAGTAAATCTTTCAATTCTTCCCGGCCCTGTTCGCCGGTCATGAAATAGTCTTTCGTCGAATGTTCGATGTCTGTCAGCCACTGCTCGATAGGCAGGGCATCGACGAATTCATTCTGCCAGTTCTGTACCCCAAAGGATAGCTGACCATTCATCGAATAGAGCAGGATTTCCACTTTTCGGCACAGCCATTCCCGCTGTTCGCCTTCAGCATGTTCCCATTGGTCGAGCCAGTTGACGATACCCAGTTTTATATCCTTGGCGATCCGCTGAGTATCGACGATACCGAGAACCTTAGTCAAGGTAATGCTGGACATAGAGGAGTGCTGCGATTCTTCGCGCCACTGGATGATGAGCCGTTCCAACAGTTTGTCAAAATCTTCGCTGTTGACGACGCGGCGAACGAGATTGATCAGGTCCTGGAACATGGGGCTCGTCGGATCTTCGAGCAGCGAAACGAGGCGGTCTTCCAAGAAGCTTACCAAAGGCTGGCGCTTCAAATACATGCGGAGGTGCCCGGCTATGGCCGTCTGAGTTTCACCACGCTGAATATGCTGATGGACCCGTTGAGCGACTTCATAGAGCCCCGTACGGAGTTTTTCCCGCCCCTGAGGGCCGCGCAGCCAGTCGACGGCTTTATCCATAAAGGAAATTTGATAGAGCTTATCCTTCCACATGTCGGGCTGGAGCAGCTTTTCCGATATCAATCGGGCAATCCCGTCAATGATGCGGTCGCGATGGCGATACAAGAGCTCTGTATGATAGGGAAATCCCAAAGGTTTTTCAAAGAGGGCCGTAACGGCAAACCAGTCAGCAATACTGCCGATGAGAGCTGATTGGATAACGAAGAACAAGAGCTCTTCCCAAACCGATACGTCGTGGGTGTACCACCAAAAGAAGATGGCGATGAAGGCGACGAACGACAAGCCTAAAATGAGATTGGCACGCTGTCGGTAAGTCATAAGATAGCCCCTCCTTTCATGGCGTACATAGCAAGGTATATGACGGCCCCTAAGACGGCGCCGACGAGGGAGCCGTTGACGCGAATCATCTGCAAGTCATACCAGACACTGTTTTCCAGTTGTTCTGCAAGATAAGTTCCGTCATATTTAAGGATTTCTGCTTCAGCCGTCTTACCGAACCAAACCTGGAGCCGCTTCAATTCGCGGGCAGCAAAAGCCAGGGCCTGGCGGTTGATCTGTTCGACCTGCTCCGGATTTTGGTGCCAGCCTTCCAGTTTTTGGACGACAAATTCTGCCGCTGCCGTACAGAAGCGCTTCTGATTGTCCGGATTCTGGACGTAACGCTGCCAAGCTTCCTCGGTATCCGGCCGCAGCATCAAATGATTATACATCTTATCCTTATAAGCATCGATGCGCTGACTCCATTCTTCATTGATTTCGATGTGTTCAGCCTGCTTCCACAAGTAGTGGAGAGCCTGCTGGCGCTGAAGGGAGTTTTCCTCTTTGGTTTCTTCCAAAAGAGCCAGGCATTTTTCCTGCAGCAAACCGGCAACGTGGCTCGGCTGAAAGACTTCCATTTTAATGGCCGCTTTAATAGCCCATCCCAATAAGATGTTGTGCTTGGCATACTGCCGCAGGGACTCTTCATAGATTTCGCCGATATAGCCTTTTGTCGTATCGCTCTTCACGACTTGTTCCAAGGCAAAGATCATAAAATCGAGGAAATCCTTGCCCGATTCACCGCGAAGGCTGGCTTGAATCGCCTTGCTCATGACCGGCGCCAAATCGATTTTTTCGACGGCCGATCCGCCGATGCCGGCAAAGGCCTTGACGACGGTCTTCATGTCGACGGTGTACAAAAAGGTGTTTAAAATTTGGCCGAAGATGCGCTCTGCCGATTGGAATCCCTTTTCCGTATGGAGATAGTCCAGCGTCGCCCCTAAAATAGGATGGCGTTTGAGGACATTATACATATTGGAAACGGTCAAAATCTCCGATTCAATCATGTGCCGCGCCATTTCGGCAATCCGTTCCCTACTATTGGGAATCAAAGCGGTCTTAAAGGAAATGCCCAAGGGGCGCCGAAACAGCGCCGTAACCGCATACCAGTCGGCAAGACCCCCGATAAGGGCCGCTCCTGCTAAATGAGTCAAGAGGCCGCCTGCAAAAAAGTCTTGGAACGGATAGGACAATAAGAGAACGATTGCGGCTATAATCAGGATATAATTGGCAATCTGGCTCCGTCTTCCGCCATTTGTGTTACTCGCCATAATACCTCCTATTTATCGATGATGAGGTCATCCCCATCGTGCTTGGGAATCCATAAGGGTACGTCGTAAGCCTTTTTAAATTCATCAGACGGCGTCCACGGCGTTCCAAAATAATGCATGGGAATGAGACACTTGGTTACGGAAACATCCTTTAAAAATTCTTTGACGCCCCATTCACGAGCCCCTTCTAAGCGGGCGTCAACAGGGAAAAAGGTGATGTCGAAGGTCCGCCCCACTAAATGCTTCATTTCTCGTTCGAAATTGGCCTTGGCTTCAGCATTGTTTTCATCGGTGTCGCCAAGCCAGTGCCACCAATTCAAGTCCCCGGCATGGAAAATCTTCAATCCGTCTGTTTCGACGAGGAACGATCCTCCTTCGTCGGTCGATCCGAATTGGGTGATCTTCGTATCGCCAAGGGTCAGCGTATCATAGAGCTTCATGGCATGAACCGCCTTGAGGCCGTCTCGTTTCAAAGGCACGTCTTCATTGATAATGTACTGGTCGCCGTCGAAGTCGGCAATGCGGCCGTTAAAGTGGTCGTCATGCCAGTGCGTAACGAAAAACCAGACCGGTTTCCGACGGATTTGGCTGTAAGCCTTGACCGTTCCTGACGGATCTTTGTAATAATCAAAGACCAGAACCTTGGAATCAGTCTCAACAGAAAAGCCACTATGATTTAAATAGGTAATCTGCGTGCTCATATAATATAACCTCCTTTATCGGTTGATAAATCATTATGCATAGTCTTTATTATACCATATATGCGCTCTCGATGTACATCGTGCCAGCCGTCCTTCCCCGCAGCGAGGCCATTTTTCTCCTCCCTAAACGGAGAAAAAAACAGGTTCATCATCGTCATTTTTAATAAATCACCAAATTTGTCATCTTTTTACAAAAATTCTATTGACAAACGGAAAGCGAAGGCGTATTATGTTCTCAAACCAAAGACATAAATGCAATGATTGAAACAAGTACACACAGGAAACGGTACAGAGAGTAGGGGTCATTGGCTGAAAGCCCTTATCAAAGTCAACTGTGATGGAATGCCTTCAAGAGCAGGATGATTGAACTTAACAGTAGGTCATCTCGGTTGCCGCCGTTATGGGTATTGAGTGGCAGTCTTCGTACTGCAATCAGAGTGGAACCACGGACCATCGTCTCTGTATGACGAGGTCTTTTTTTTATTCATTTTTTCAGACTACAGGAGGGCGCCCAGCCATGTTCAAATCACTTCGCAACGACATTCGCGTCATTAAGGACCGCGACCCGGCGGCCAAAAATACGCTTGAAGTCTTGCTCTGTTATTCCGGCCTTCATGCCATTTGGGCTTACCGCCTGGCTCACTTCTTTTACCGCCGCCAATGGTTCGTCACGGCCCGAATTATTTCCACCATCTCCCGTTTCTTTACGGGAATCGAAATTCATCCCGGTGCTCAAATCGGTGAAGGACTTTTTATCGACCATGGCATGGGAATTGTCATCGGCGAGACGACGATCATCGGCAACAACGTATCCCTCTATCAGGGCGTAACCCTCGGCGGTACCGGTAAAGAAAAAGGAAAACGCCATCCGACCATCGGCGACTACGTCGTCGTCGCCTGCGGGGCCAAAGTCCTCGGTTCTTTTACCGTCGGTGAAGGCGCAAAAATCGGGGCCGGCTCCGTCGTCCTCAAAGCCGTTCCACCGCACTCGACCGTCGTTGGTATTCCCGGACGGGTCGTCGTTCAAAAGGGCAAGCACCTCAAAGCCAGCCACAGCGAACGCGACGTCGACCTCAATCACAATCGCCTGCCTGACCCCATCGAAGATCAGATTGTAGCCCTCAAGCGCCAGGTCATGCTCTTAGAGCATCGCCTCGAACTGATCGACCAGCGGCAGGATGAGCGATGTCCCAACCAAATGAGGCCTCTTAAATAGTCCTCTGCCTTTGTTGTTCCCCTGTACAGGAAATTTTTCCCGGCACAGGCTTACATATAATATATACCCATTCGGTATAGCTTATCATTTACTGTTTATACAATTGCATTCATCGGGGGATGAATCCATACGAAAAGGAGAGATGTATCATGAGTAAAATTTACACGTCTATGTTACAGTTAGTCGGCAACACACCGATCTTGAAACCGGAACGCTACAACAGTGCCGCCGGCATTTCCGCCAATCTGCTCGTTAAACTCGACGCCTTTAACCCGGCCGGTTCTGCCAAAGACCGTATCGCCAAGGCCATGATCGAAGACGCTGAAAAGAAAGGGCTCTTGAAGAAGGGTTCGGTCATCATCGAACCGACCAGCGGCAATACCGGTATCGGTCTGGCTGCCGTCGCCGCCGCCAAAGGCTATCGTGCCATCTTTACCATGCCGGAAACGATGTCCGTCGAACGCCGCAACCTCATCTCCGCTTATGGTGCTGAAATCGTCTTGACTCCGGGGAAAACGGGCATGCAGGGTGCCGTTGACAAAGCCAACGAATTGGCCAAAGAAATTCCCGACTCCTTCATTCCCAGCCAGTTCACGAACCCCGTCAATCCGGAAATTCATCGCCTGACGACGGGTCCGGAAATCTATGAAGATACAGACGGCGCCGTCGACATCTTCTTGGCCGGTATCGGTACAGGCGGCACCATCTCCGGCGTCGGCCAGTACCTCAAAGAAAAGAAACCGTCCGTTAAGATTATCGCTATCGAACCGAAGGATTCTCCGCTCCTCTCCGAAGGCCATGCCGGCCCGCATAAAATCCAGGGCATCGGTGCTAACTTCGTTCCGGAAACCCTCGATACGAAGATTTACGATGAAGTCTTCACGGTCAGCAACGAACAGGCCTTTGAAACGGCTCAGAAATTTACCGAAGCTGAAGGCCTCCTCATCGGTATCTCCGGCGGTGCTGCCCTCTTTGCCGCCTCGGAAGTTGCCAAACGTCCGGAAAATGCCGGTAAGACCATCGTAGCCTTCCTGCCGGATAACGGCGACCGTTACCTCACGACGCCGGGCTTCATCCAGCAAAAAGTAAAATAAATTTCTAAAAAAAACTAGCCAACACCATCTTGCCAAAAAAATGAACTGCTTTTATAATTGAAGGCAGTTCATTTTTTCATTAGGCAAAGTCGATATTTGCTTTATTAAATGAAAGTATTTATTATATATTTTTTATTTTTAGAAGGGGAGTGTCCTCATGTCCGAAGAAGAATTGGAAAAGGAACATAAACACCACGATCACGACCATCATGAACATAAACATGATCATGACCACCATCACGACCATCATCATGATCATGACCACCATCATGATCACGACCACCATCATGATCACGACCATCATCATGATCACGACCATCATCACGATCACGACCACCATCACGACCATGGTCATGACTGTCTGGCCGACCATGTCCATCCCCACGATCACAACCATCCCCACGTTCACGGCGGTGTCAATGACTACATGAAGGCCGTTGCCGAATACCGCAAGACCTTTGCCTCCAAGCAGGATGTCCTGGACCATACGCCGGACCCGGCCGTACGAGAAATGCTGCTGCGCATGGAACAGATTGGCTGTGACACGACCTTTGACCGCTTCGACCAGCAAAAACCGCAGTGTACCTTCGGCCTTGCCGGCGTATGCTGTAAAAACTGCAATATGGGTCCCTGTAAGATTACGCCTAAGACTCCCCTCGGCGTCTGCGGTGCCGATGCCGACCTCATCGTATCACGCAATATCCTGCGCAGTGCCGCTGCCGGTGTAGCCCAGCACGGGGCGCATGCCCGTGAAGTCTTGCTGACCTTGAAATTCATCTCCGAAGGGCGGTTGAACCTCCCTATTCTCGGCGTTGAAAAACTGCATCAGGTCTGCAAAGCCTTCGGCATTCCCGATGACACAGACGACGTCAAAGCCTTGGCCGGCAAATTGGCCGACGTCCTCCTGGCCGACCTCTCCCGCCCGACACCGGATGACTATGAAACGATCAAAGCCATGGCCCCGGCTGAACGGCAAAAAGTTTGGAACGACCTCGACATCATCCCCATCAGTGCTTACAATGAAGTCTTTGACGCCTATCACCGCACCGGCGTCGGTACGGATGGAGACTGGCAGAGCATCATGAAACAGTTCCTGCGCTGCGGACTTGCTTTCTGCTTTACCGGCGTCGTCGCTGCCAACATCGCCACAGACGTCGTCTTCGGCATCGGCCATCGGGCTACTTCAAAAGTAAATATCGGCGCTCTGAAAAAAGGCTATGTCAACATCGCCGTTCACGGCCATCTCCCGACCTTGGTCAGTGAAATCGTCCGTATCGGCCGCACCCAGGAATTCATCGACCTGGCCAAGGCGCACGGTGCCAAGGGCATCCAATTCTACGGCGTCTGCTGTTCCTGCCTGGCCGCCATGTACCGCTATGAAGGGGTTATCCCCCTGTCCAATGCCGTCGGGGCCGAACTCGTTCTCGGGACGGGTGCCCTCGACTTGTGGGTTGCCGACGTACAGGATGTTTTCCCATCCATTATGGACGTCGCCCGCTGCTTCAAGACGACCGTCGTCACGACCAGTGATTCTGCACGCCTGCCCGGTGCCGAACACTACGCCTACGACCATCACCATTCCAACATCGAAGATACGGAAAAATTAGCCAGAAAAATCGTCACCCGGGCCATCGAAAGCTTCGAAGCCCGCCGCGACGTTCCGGTCTTCATTCCGTCTTATGAAGTCACGGCCGATGTCGGCTTCAATGCTGAAAACATTGCCGAAGAATTCAACGGTTTCGGCCCCTTTGCCGATGCCCTTAAGAGCGGGCAGATCAAAGGGATCGTCAACATCGTCGGCTGCAACAATCCCCGTGTCGTTTACGAACGGGCCGTCGTTGACGTGGCCGAAGAACTCCTGAAAAACAACATTCTCCTGTTCACCAACGGCTGTGCTTCCTTCCCGCTCTTGAAACTCGGCTTCTGCAGTAAAGACGGCGCCGTCAAAGCCGGTGACTCCCTGCAGAAATTCCTCGGCGGCAAGCTGCCGCCCGTATGGCACATGGGTGAATGCGTCGACAACACCCGCGCATCCGTCGTCTTAGGCGGTATCGCCCAGGCTGCCGGCCATGACATCAAGGACATGCCTTACGGCTTTGCCAGCCCGGAATGGTCCAATGAAAAAGGCCTCGATGCCTCTTTGGCCTTCCGCCTGTTCGGCATCAACTCTTATCACTGCGTCGAACCGCCGGTCCAAGGTTCGACGAACGTCGAAAACTTCTTAAAGCGCGATACCAAAGAAACCCTCGGTTCGGTCATGACGGTCAACGTCGATCCCAAGGCACTGGCAAAACAGATTGTCGCCGACATCGAAGAAAAACGCCGCAAATTAGGCTGGGACTAATCCCTTTCTGTCGCTATTAATGATTTATATATGTAAAACGCCCGCCAAGGAAATTCCTTGGCGGGCGTTTGTCGTATATACAGAGAGAGGATATTTTGATGTTGTTTTATACGCTTACATATCGCGGCTGGCTACGATATCGACGCCGAGGCCTAAGATATCTTTGACGATGACGTCGCCCGTCTTTACCGGAGCTTTGACGTGAACATCGCGCAGAGCCAGGGCGCAGTCGAGGATTTTCCCCTTGGGCAGTGTCGTCTTGGATACGACCGGCAAGAGCGGCAGTTCGCCGCCTTCGATGCTGACCGTCGACGTCAGCATGCGCTGGGGATTGGTCAATTCCTGGTGGGCATACGTTTCGCCGCGAGGACAGGTGTTGCCGGTGACGTTCGTCACTTTACCGTCTTCCAGGGTAACCGTAAGCAAGCAGCCCATAGGGCAGTTGATGCAGTTTAATTGTTTCGTTTCTACGCTCATATTATGCTTCCTCCTTTACGGAAACAGTCCAATCCGCATGATGACCTTTCGCCTTGGCAGCCGGTACGTTGACGGCAATCATTTCACTCGGTTTGGCAACGGGGAGGACTTTCGTCAGCAGCGTATCGTCACCGCTTTTCACAGTAAGGCGAACTTTTTTCATCGGTTTGCGGACACGCATGAAGAGTCGAATCGTTTCCCCTTCAGCCGTAGCGCGGACATGCTGGGGAACGCAGGTTCTGACTTCGTCAACGGCTTCAACGGCGATGTCGGCAACGTCTTCCGGCAGCTGTTCCTGTGCCTTCAGGGCGGCATACTTACCGGCGATTTCCGCTTCTTCCGAGACGAAGTCGACTAAGTCGTGGACGTGGACGACATTGCCGGCAGCAAAGATACCGGGAATGCTCGTTTCACGATGCTGGTCAACGATCGGTCCGTTGGTCAAGGGATGCATGGCAATTCCCAGGCCGCGGGACAATTCATTTTCCGGAATGAGGCCGACGGACAACAGCAGGGTATCGCAATCGATATCGAATTCCGTCCCCGGAATCGGTTTCATATGATCGTCGACTTTGGCTGCCGTAATACCGCTGACCCGGTCTTTCCCGTGAATAGCCGTAATCGTATGCGACAGATACAGGGGAATATCATAGTCATAGAGGCATTGAACCATGTTTCGAGTAAGACCGTTGGAGAAGGGGCAGATTTCCAAAACGGCCTGCACTTTACACCCTTCCAAGGTCATACGACGAGCCATGATCAAGCCGATATCACCGCTGCCGAGGATGACGATTTTTTTGCCCGGCAAGTAGCCTTCCATATTGACCATACGCTGGGCAGCACCGGCTGTGAAAACGCCGGCCGGACGATAGCCCGGGATGCGGATAGCACCGCGCGTCCGTTCACGGCAGCCCATAGTAAGGATGATGGTCTTGCCCTTTACTTTCATCAGGCCGTGTTCCGGGCTGACGGCGGTAACGGTTTTATCCTGACCGATGTTTAAGACCATCGTATCTACGAGGATTTTGATTTCCGGCTTATCTTTGACCAAATCATAACAGCGCTGGGCATACCCGGGACCGGTCAATTCTTCTTTAAAATGATGGAGACCGAAGCCATTGTGAATACACTGCTGAAGGATGCCGCCGGCTTCACGGTCACGTTCGAGAACGAGGATTTCTTTCGCGCCGTTCTGCCAGGCGCTATATGCAGCAGACAGGCCTGCCGGGCCGCCGCCAACGATGATAATATCATAAAGTTGTTCACCCATTATGCCTTACCTCCGCTTTCTTTATTATAGAACATATAAGAATTACGCATTTCTTTCCGGACTTCCGTAACCGGGATGTTCAATTCACGGGCCAAAATCTGAGTTACACGAGGTCCGCAGAAACCGCCTTGGCAGCGGCCCATGCCGGCACGAGTACGGCGTTTGACACCGTCCACAGTGCGGGCCCCGACCGGACGATGGATGGCATCGACGATTTCGCCTTCCGTAATCGTTTCACAGCGACAGATGACGCGGCCGTAACGAGGATCTTTAGCGATAAGGGCTTTTTGGTCCGCATCGAGCATCATGCGGAAGCAGGGCTGGGCCGGACGGCCTTTTTTATAATCGGACTTCGCCGAAGCACCCGTTTCAGATACGATGAGGTCCACCAGCTTTTTGGCAATGGCCGGCGCCGACGTAAGGCCCGGCGACTGGATGCCGGCAGCATGGAGCAGTCCCGTCGTCTTTTCCGAAGGTCCGACGATAAAGTCACCCGTATTGGAAACGGCGCGGACACCGGAAAATTCGGTAATCGTAGCACCGACCGGGATATTGGGGACTAAGCGGCGGGCTTTGTCCAGAATTTCGTCCATGCCGGGAATGGTAACGGCTGTATCATCCTTGTCATCTTCCGGCAGATCCTGGGCGTTAGGCCCTACGAATACGTTGCCGTGCGTCGTAGCACAGACCAGGATGCCCTTGCCCATCTTAGTCGGCGTCGGGAAAATAGGCGAATAAACCAAATCTTTCTGAGCCGTCTTGTCGAAGAGAATATATTCGCCGCGACGCGGTTTAATCGTAAAGCTGTCGTCACCGGCCAGACGGCTGATATCGTCGGCATGAACGCCGGCAGCATTGATGACGTACTTCGTTTCAATCGTGCCTTTATCCGTTTCAACGGCCTTTACGGCACCGTTTTCTACGACGATGTCCGTAACCTTACAGTCACGGATGACTTCGGCACCGTTGATGACGGCATTTTCCGCAAAGGCCAACGCCAAGCCGAAGGGCCAGCAGATGCCGGCTGTCGGGGCAAAGAGAGCCGCTTTGATGTCTTTACTGACATTCGGTTCTTCTTCGCGCATTTCATCGCCGCTGACGATTTTCAAACCGGGAACGCCGTTAGCCTGGCCCCGGGCGAGGAGTTCTTTAAGGACTTCCATCTGTTCATCGTCGAGAGCTGCTACATATGACCCGGACCAACGAATTTCCAAATCTAATTCATCCTTTAATTCATGGTACATCGCATTGCCTTCAACATTCATCAAAGCTTTCATGCTGCCCGTAGGAGCATCGAACCCTGCGTGAAGAATGGCACTATTGCCTTTTGTCGTACCGGCTGCTAATTCCGGTTCCTGTTCAACCAGAACGGCGCGAAGATTATACTTGGATAATTCGTGCAAAATGGCTGTGCCGGTAATACCGCCGCCGATTACGACGACATCTGCTTGTTTTGTCATATTCACAACCTCTTTCTCTGTAAATGCCTTGGAGTACTATCTTTGATGCCCTTATTATATAAGTTCGTGAAAATAATTGCAAGTCTATTTTTACATTTTTTCAATTTAGGGTGATGCTAATTTATCATAGTCAAAAAATAAGCTATGATATATACATTTCTCCTGTTTGAAATTAAGTTCATTTCTATAAGAAATTTTGTAAATTCCTAAAATTATAGGGACCCGTACCGAGTCCCTATAACCGAAATAACCATCATGAAATTAGAATACGTTCAGTGCTGCAGCGACGACGTAGGCAGCGAAGGCACCGACCATCGGAGCGACGACAGGAACCCAGGCATACCCCCAATCGGAACCGCCCTTACCGGCAATCGGCAGGATAGCGTGAGCCAGACGAGGACCGAGATCACGGGCGGGATTCATGGCATACCCTGTAGGACCGCCAAGGCTCATACCCAAAGCCCAGATGAGTACACCTACGATATAGGGCCCGAGGCCGGCAGGAATCTTGCCGACAGCCGGGGAAAAAATCATCCAAATGACGAACATCAAGAAGAAGGACGCGATAAATTCGCAAAGGAAGTTGGCCGGATAGTTGCGGATAGCCGGGGCCGTACAGAAAATGCCGAGCTTCGCAGCCTTGTCTTCCGTTTCAGCCCAATGGGGCAAGTAAGCGAGCCAAACGATAGCCGCACCGAGGCTGCCGCCCAGAATCTGAACGATAGAGGTAACAATAAACTGCGGTACCGAATAGATGCCGATCATGGTTTTCCCTAAGGTGACGGCAGGATTCAGGTCACCCTGCGGTGCTCCCAAGGTCGTCGCCGTAAAGACGCCGAGCATTACGGCAAAGCCCCATGCCGTCGTAATACAGATCCAGCCGCCGCCCTGGCCTTTCGATTTTGCCAAGGTATTGCAGGCACAGACACCGCCCCCGAAGACGATGAGGACCATCGTTCCGATGAATTCACCAAGTAAGTTATCGTATATCATAGCTATGCACCTCTCTGTCAGTCTTCATCACTCAGCCAATGCATTGCGTGTTTGACCGCTTTGCGCCAGCCTTTATAATAGGCACTTGATTTTTCAGGATCCATCGTCGGTTCAAAACGATTCTGAAGTTTCCAGCTCGAGACCAGATCTTCTTTCGAATCCCAGACGCCGACAGCAAGACCTGCTAAGTAGGCCGCACCGAGAGCCGTCGTTTCAATGACCTGAGGTCGATCGACAGGAACGCCGAGGATATCAGCTTGGAACTGCATGAGCATATTGTTGGCAACGGCGCCGCCATCTACCTTTAAAGCGGCCAATTTAATACCCGAATCGGCTTCCATGGCGCCGAGGACATCTTTCGTCTGATAAGCCATGGAATCGAGGGTTGCCCGGACGATGTGAGACTTCTTCGTGCCCCGCGTAATGCCGATAATGAGACCACGAGCATCCATATCCCAGTACGGAGCGCCAAGGCCGACGAAGGCCGGAACAACATAGACGCCATCCGAATCGGGAACCCGTTTAGCAACCCATTCCGAATCGGGAGCCGTATCGATGAGCCGCAGCCCGTCACGAAGCCACTGAATGGCCGATCCGGCGACGAAGATAGAACCTTCGAGGGCATATTCGACTTTGCCGTCAAGGCCCC
The DNA here is from genome assembly GCF_036305205.1 of Megasphaera massiliensis. Classification (NCBI taxonomy): domain Bacteria; kingdom Bacillati; phylum Bacillota; class Negativicutes; order Veillonellales; family Veillonellaceae; genus Megasphaera; species Megasphaera massiliensis. The sequence continues at coordinate 51,895 of NZ_JAXIXE010000005.1, read as the reverse complement.
AGGCAATGGTCGTAACCAAGCCGTTTTTAGAAGGAATGGGCGTCGTCCCCGTATTCATCAACATAAAGCAGCCCGTCCCATAGGTATTCTTGGCCATGCCCGGTTCAAAACAGGTCTGGCCGAAGAGAGCTGCCTGCTGGTCACCGGCAATGCCGGCAATATTGACCATACCGCCGAGGATCGACGGTTCTGTCCACCCATAAATATCGCTCGACGGGCGAACTTCCGGCAGCATCGATTTCGGAACGGTTAAATATTCAAGGAGCTGGTCATCCCACTTTAGTTCTTTAATGTTGAACATAAGTGTACGCGACGCGTTGGAATAGTCCGTAATGTGAACTTTGCCGCCGGTCAACTTCCAAACAAGCCAGCAGTCGATGGTCCCAAAGAGGAGATCGCCCTTTTCCGCCTTTTCTCTGGCCCCTTCAACATTGTCGAGAATCCATTTTACCTTGGTGCCTGAGAAATAAGCATCGATGACCAGGCCCGTTTTTTCACGGAATTCATCGACCAAGCCGCGAGCTTTCAAGTCTTCACAGATTTCCGCCGTCTGACGGGACTGCCAAACGATGGCATTGTACACCGGGTCGCCGGTCTTCTTATCCCAGACGACAGCCGTTTCACGCTGGTTAGTAATCCCGATCGCTGAAATTTCATTGGCCGTCAGATTCGACTGGGCCAAAGCTTCCCGCATAACTTCAAGCATGGTGTGATAGATTTCATTGGCATCGTGTTCAACCCAGCCCGGCTTTGGGAAATACTGGGTAAATTCCTTTTGGCTGACACTGACGATATGCGATTCATTGTCAAAAATAATTGCGCGATTGCTCGTCGTGCCGGCGTCAAGAGCCATTACATACTGCTTGTCCTGCATAATACATTTCTCCTTCCATACATAACATCTGATTTTTCTTTCGCTTATTGCATATAATGCTTTACCTGTTCTCATTATACATCTCTTGCAAATATTTTCAATTATAACTTCACATATTTTCAATTCTTGTATAGTCTTTGTAAAGTCATGTATTTTATGCAAGATATAAGGTATATAAAGGCAGTCTCTTTTTTATTCTACCCTTTTACCTTGCAAAAGGGCCGCTAAAAATGCGATAATAAAGAGAACCTTATTGTACGACTTCTGTTTTGACAACCGTGTTTTTAGAAGCACCATATTGAGGATGAATGCCTATGCAGCACGATAAGAATAAACTGGCCATCAGTGCCGCCAAATTATACTATCAGTCCAATTTCAGCCAAGCTGATATCGCTAAGGAAATGAAATTGTCCCGCCCGTCGGTTTCGAGGCTCCTGCAGTATGCCAAAGACAAAGGCTTTGTACGAATCGAAATCTTCGACCCCATCGAAGACCAGAGCCAGTTGGCTCAAAAGGTAGCTGCAGCCTACGGCCTGCGCGATGTCTGCATCGCCAACGCTCCCATTGAAGATGAAGAAGAAATAAAAAAATACATCGGCCAGCGCGGCGCCGCCTATGTCAATGACATCATTCAAGACGGCGATATCATTGGCGTCGGCTGGGGGACAACGCTGAACAACCTGTCCCATCAACTCATTCCTCACCCCTTAAAGGGCGCCCAAATCGTCCAGCTCGAAGGGGGCATCACCTTATCGACCAGCGAAACCTATGCCAATGAAATCCTGGGGAAATTCGCCAGCAATTACAGTACCATTGCCCAATATCTCCCCCTCCCGGTCTTATTTGATTCTAAGGAAGTCAAGGAAATGGTCTACCGCGACCGCCATATCAAACGCGTCCTCGAGCTCGGCCGCAATGCCAACATCGCCATCTTCAGCGTCGGTACCGTCCGCGACACCGCCCTTTTCTTCCGCCTGGGCTATGCCAATTCACAAGAAAAGAACTATCTAAAAACCCACGCTGTCGGTGACATTTGTTCCCGCTTCTTCGACAAGGACGGAAACATTTCCAGCCAGGAATTGAATGACCGCACCGTCGGAATCGACCTGGATGACCTACGTCATAAAGAATACAGCATCTTACTTTCCGGCGGCGATGGAAAAATAGCCAGTATCCGAGCAGCCTTAAAAGGCGGCTATGCCAACGTCCTCATTACGGACCAGTTCACCGCAAAAAAATTATTATCAGAATAAAAGAACGCCCTGCCGTACTACGGCAGGGCGTTTTGTCATAAGTAAGAGCTCATCAGCCTATTCCCAAGCACTGTCAGGAAGGGCTGTAATATCATCCCAAGCATTGTTAATGGCTCGGGCCATCAGTTCTTTTCCCGGCGGATCCAGATGAAGTCCGTCTAAGGCCAGCTCGGTCTTGAGTTCGCCGTCTTCATCGGCCATTCCGGGTACGATATCGATGTGAACCTGAGTATCGATATAATCGTTGACCTCGGCAATGGACCGCCGCCAATCGTCGGTCGTATCCTGGTCGAAGGCGGCCTTGATATTTTCCGGGTTGAGAGGCGGAATCGTCAGGAATACCGGTTTTATTCCGTTCTCCAGGGCTTGTTTTTTAATCGACCGGAGATCGCCGATGACTTCCCACGACGGGACACCGGCCCGCAGACTGTTCGAGCCGACGAGGACCAGTACGTACGACGGCTTGAAGGGCAGGACATCTTTTTCAAAGCGCTCGGCAGCCATGGCACTCGTATCGCCGCTTTGAGATAAATTAATGGTCGGAAAATTCAAGTACGAAGCGTAGCTGAATTCCCAATCCGTCGGCGAATAGGAAACGCTGCCGCCGCCGTGACTGATACTGTCGCCGAAAATGGCGACTTCCCCGGCTTCGGTCTTGGGACTCAGCTCGAAAGGCACGGCATCGGAATAGCCGCCGATGGCCTTCCCATCTTCATCCAAGGCCCGAACGCGCCAATAAAAAGTCTTATCTCCCCAGCGAGCCTTTTGGTCATACTGCTGGGAATACTCCGGATGGTAGACATCGATGCGGTGGATGGAAGGCCTCGTTCCGTTGGGATTTTCCGGAGCCCCGTCGAGGACTTCTACTTCATAGGACTTGGCACCGGGGACGGCAATCCAATCATACACCGGATAGAGCAGCCATTGACCGGGACCTTGATTAAAAAAAGACAAGGGTATCGGCTTTTCCCTCACCGATTTAAAAATATCGACATAGGTTTCTTCAATATCAGAAAATTCACTGACCGGGCGTCCTTTGAGGTCAAGACCGCGTACCCGCCAGTAAAAGACAGGACCAAAGAAGGTATCGGGCAGCTTCAATTCTAATCCCGTCGTATAGGCCCGCTGATCCTCCATGAACGGCTCATAGGCCGTCGCTCCCGCATCGGAATCACCGTCTTTTTTCAAGATCTGTACATCGTACATCACGGCGCCGTCAACGCGGCTCCAGCGAAGGATCGGATGACCGGCGGCCGGATCCGACTGCGGATAGTGCAGGGTAACTCGGGGCTTTTCCTGAAGGACCGGCAGCTCTTCATTATCGGTCATGGCTCTCTGCCGAGCTTGTTCCAAAATCATATCCACTCCCGGGGAATGCATCGATTGACGAGCTCCGGCAAAGATGCCGACCCCCAGTGTCAGGGCCATGAGGGCCACGACGCAGGCAATCTGCTTATGCATCTTTATCCTTCTTTACTTGATTTTCCTTGGCTGCAGCCTTTTCTTTCGTAGCTTTATACCCGTACTTCTGTGTCCATTCTTTATCTTTCTGCTGAATATCGCCCTTGCTCAGCATCGCCGCTTTGCTGTCAACGGCTCGCTGCAAATTACCGGCAATACTCGTAACGCTGTCACCGGCAGCTCCGGTCATGATATACTGGCCGTTCAGATAGAGTTCATCGCCCCGGGTACTGATGTTCCAGGACGGATCTTTTTTATTGATGGTTTCCGTCAGCACTTTATTGTCTTTTGGCGCTTCGCCATAGACGTCGTGGAAGGACCGTGCCAAATTACCGGCTACGAGGAAGGCCCGGCGGCGCGACGAATAATCGCCCATAGCAGCCGGCGTCACGACAGGCTGAGCATTGACATAGACCGTATTACCGCCGACTTGGACGTGGTTTCCTGACCACTGGCTCATGCGGCCGGCCAATTTTTGAATACGGCTCGACATCTGGGGATGGTTATTCGGGCTGATGACTCGTTTAAAACCTTCCTGCCATAAATCACCGTACTGTTCGTAAACGTACTGCATGGACGAAGCTGCCCCACCGACATTATAAGCCGTGTTCTTGATGATGTTGAAACCCGTTTCATCGGCCTGTTTTTCCTGGTCCATGGTAACGACTTCATTATCGATATAGTTGACAGCTACACTGCCAAGCAGTATATCGAGGACGTTGGCGTTGCCGCCGAGGGCTACGTCGACCAAGGTTGCAATGCCGATACTCTTCAAGACGCCGTTTACGGCATGACGCTTTTCACCGTGCTGCATTTCATGGCTGAGGGTAAAGGCCAGTTCATCATCATTTAAGGCCTCGACCATCCCGCGGTTAATCGAAATAACGCCGCCGACCGTTTCAAAAGCATTGAGTTCCTTCGAAGGATTGACGTATACGTCGTAATTTCGCTTAACGAGTCCCGTCGCCACGAGGTTGCGCTGAATCGTTTCTACTCTCCGGCTGTAGGCTTCGTCGTCAAGAACGCCGGTCTTCGCCTGGGTACTGGCCAGCATCTGTTTCTGATTCTGATCATCCATTTTCATCAGCTGCTGACGGGCCATAGCCATGGAAGCCGCTCCATAAAGCAGGATCTGAGCTGCCGAAGCAGCAGAAACAGCGGCTACCGGAGCCACACAGAGGGTAAATCCGGCCACCATCGTCGTCAGCCATTTTTTCCATCGATTCATAGTGAGTCATCTCCCTTAGGACAAACCGAAAGCTGGTCACGGCAGAGCTGCTCTTTTTTGTCTTTCGACCACTGCTTGATTTCCCATTCCCAATGCATGGCTTCGTGTTTTGTAGGAAAACCCTGGCACCAGGCCAGGGTCACAGGTCGACGGGAACGGGTATACTTAGCCCCTCTGCCATCATTGTGCGCGGCCACCCTTTTAGATACATCGAGAGTCCAGCCGGTGTATAACGACTGGTCGGCACAGCGCACCATATACGTATAATAAATCATGAAGCCTTACGCTTCAGTCGTGATTTCAACGGTATTCAAAACGACATCTTCGAGGGGTTTATCGGCGAAATCCGTCTGAACGCCGCTGATTTTTTCGACAACATCATAATTCTTAACGACTTTGCCAAAGATAGAATGATGATTCTGGAGCCACGGCGTCGGTACGACGGTGACGAAGAACTGAGAGCTTCCCGTGTTGGGGCCGGCATTGGCCATAGCTAAGATACCGGGCTGGCTGAAATCGAGGCCTTCGCCGAATTCATCGGGAATGGTCTGTTTCGAGCCGCCGCGACCGGTACCGGTCGGGTCGCCGCCTTGAATCATGAAGTCGGCAATGATGCGATGGAAAATCGTTCCATCGTAAAATCCGTCCTTGGCCAAGGTTACAAAATTTTCAACGGTAATCGGTGCTTTTTCTGCAAAGAGCTCTACCGTAAAGTCGCCGTTATTCGTTTTAAACACAGCATAGGTTTTATTATCTGACATCGTGAATTCCTCCTATTTACATATCTGTCGAATCTATTATAATATAGATTATATACATCTATATTACCGTAGAAAACCTCATTTCGCAAGCATCGTTTTCGTTTCCAAAAGGAAAGATAATTTTCATTTTGTTGTAAATGCAACGGAAATCCACATCGACTCCTGCTATACTCTACGTATACTCGATAAGAGCTGAAGACATACTAGATAACTTACGTATTCATTCATTTTTTATTGTGATAAAGATAGAGGAGGTTTTTTTCAATGACAAAAGAACAACAGATGTTTTGCTTCCAGTGTGAACAGACCGCTTTCGGTACAGGCTGTACGGGTGGTGCCGGTGTCTGTGGAAAATCGTCGGCTGAAGCCGGCCTTCAGGACAAATTGACCGGCGCTCTGATCGGTCTCGCCCGTACCTGTCAGACCGCCGTTCCGACGGCGCAGACCTACCGGGTCATTCTCGAAGGCCTGTTCACGACCGTTACCAACGTCAACTTCAACACCGAAACGACGCAGGTTATGATCGACAAAGTCCATGCTGAATCGGCCTCTCTTTCGGATTCCCCGGCTGACGACTACGACATGAGCGGCCTGTGGAATGCCGATGAAGACATTCGCTCCTTGAAATCACTCATTCTCTTCGGCATGCGCGGCATGGCAGCCTACGCCTATCATGCCCTGATGCTCGGCAAATCCAGTGACGAACTGGGCGCCTTCTTCATCAAAGGCCTTTCGGCCCTGAGCGAAGACTGGGGAATGGACGAACTGCTTCCTATCGTCATGGAAACAGGTAAAGTCAACCTGACCTGCATGGCCCTCCTCGACGAAGCCAACACCTCGACGTACGGCACACCGGTTCCGACGACGGTTCCCTTGACCATCGAAAAAGGCCCGTTCATCGTCGTTACCGGCCACGACCTTAAAGATATGGAACGCCTCCTCCAGCAGACAGAAGGCAAAGGCATCAACGTCTACACCCACGGCGAAATGCTCCCGTCCCATGCATATCCGGAACTGAAAAAATACAAACACCTCAAAGGCAACTTCGGCACGGCTTGGCAGAACCAGCAGAAAGAATTCGACGGCGTCCCCGGCGCCTTCCTGTTCACGACGAACTGCCTCATGCCCCCCAAGAAATCCTACATCGACCGCGTCTTCACGACGGAAGTCGTCTCCTTTGACGGCGTAACCCATATCGGCGAAGACAAGGACTTCACGCCGGTCATTGAAAAAGCCTTGGAACTCGGCGGCTATAAAGAAGAACAGCACTTCACCGGCATCAACGGCGGTACGACGGTTACGACGGGCTTCGGCCATGGCACGGTTCTGTCCGTTGCCGACAAAGTCATCGAAGCCGTCAAAGCCGGCGCCATCAAACACTTCTTCCTCGTCGGCGGCTGCGACGGCGCTCGCCCGGGCCGTAACTACTACACCGACTTCGTTCAGCAGACCCCGGCCGATACCGTCATCCTGACCCTGGCCTGCGGCAAATACCGCTTCAACGACCTCGATCTCGGCACCATCGGCGGCTTGCCGCGCATCATGGATATGGGCCAGTGCAACGACGCATACAGCGCTATCCAGGTCGCCGTCGCCTTGGCGAAAGCCTTTGACTGCGGCGTCAACGACCTGCCCTTGACCTTGGTCCTCTCGTGGTACGAACAGAAAGCCGTCTGCATCCTCTTGACCCTTCTCTACTTAGGCCTGAAAAACATCTACCTCGGCCCGACAGTTCCGGCCTTCCTCTCGCCGAACGTCCTCAACTACTTAGTTGAAAACTTCAACATCTCCCCGACGACGACGCCGGAAGCCGATTTGAAAAAAATCTTAGGATAATATACACCAAGGCCCTGTCCCATGCGGACAGGGCCTTTTTGCGTCTACCTTATGGAAAATACAGGAATACGAAAAATCATCATTCCCATAGATATGGTATAATAAGGAAAATTCTTACGGGAGATGACATTCATGAACGACATCATTGAAACCTATGTACACCGGAACCAAGACCAGTGGCTGGAGCTCCTCAAAACGATTATTTCCATCCCGTCACCGACAGGCCGGGAACAAGTCAAAGGCAAATGGATCTTACAGTACCTCCACAGTCTGGGCGCCGACGGAGCCTACCGTGATGACAGCGGCAACATCCTCTATCCCTGCCGGCTGAAAAAGGGCCAAAAAGCAGCCTTGTATACGGCCCACATGGATACGGTCTTTGAAAAGTTGTCCGAGATACCGATTCACCAATCAAAAAATATCTTGTCGGCCCCGTCGTGCAGTGACAACAGCGCCAGCATTGCCGGCCTGTTATTCATCATCAAGATGATTTTCGACTTAAAGCTGACACCGCCTCAGGGTATCCTCTTCGCCTTTGACGTCGGCGAAGAAGGCTTGGGCAATCTCAAGGGCATTCGCCAAATCATGACCGACTGGGCCGGCCGCATTTCTGAAGTCGTCGCCGTCGACTGCACCTTCGACACCTTCGTCGCCACGGCCGTCGGCTCCCGGCGCTATGAGGTCACCATCGAAACGCCGGGCGGCCACAGCTGGATGGGCTTTGGAAACGCCAATGCCATCACCGCGGCCGCATCCGTCATCGATTCGCTTTACAGCCTCTCGCTCCCGGCCGAACCCAAGACGACTTATAACGTCGGCACCATCAGCGGCGGCACGACGGTCAATTCCATTGCCGCAAAGGTTCGCTTCACCGTCGATCTTCGTTCGGAAGACGGAACGTCTCTTGACAGCCTCGACAAGGCCTTCCACGCCCTCTTAGAAAAGCCGTCCCGTGATGTTCGCATTTCCTTAAAAAGCATCGGCGAACGGCCGTGCAGTCAAGTCGACCAGAATCCCCTCGTCCGGAGGATTACGGCCATCCGTAAACAGCAGGGCCTGACCACAACCTGCATTGCCGGAAGTACCGATGCCAATATTCCCCTGAGTCAGGGGATCCCGGCCATTTCCTTCGGCTTCTGCCGCAGTCGCCGTGAACACACCTTAGAAGAGTCCCTCGATCTCGATACCTTCCTGCCGGGGATGATGCAGATGCTGGCCTTTATGGGCCTATAACAAAGAAGTGCTCTCAAGGCCCTGACCATCGTAGAAAACTGCTGAAGGCAATCGCAAAGAAAACGCAGATTCACTCAAGATGCATGAGCTAGATGACGCCGCCATCGTTAACAAGGAACAAAAAGCCTGCCGTTCAAACGGCAGGCTTTTGGCATTCGTCTCAATATCGTTGTCAAATAATTATTTCATCCGCGATCTGCATTACTTTATGTTCAATTTATTCTTTAAGTCTTGATTTTCTGCTTCCAACTTGTCAACTTTTCGGCTCAAGGCGTCTAAGCGCTGCAAGACTTCATCAGAGGTACGGATATCGACGGATGTATTTTTTTCGGCTTTCGGGCCGACGCGGAAAGTGACGCCTACGTTACCGGCGGTCTTATGGTCACCATCAAAAGAAGTGGCAGCTCCGAAGGAAAACAGGAGATCCGGATTAGCGTGGTAGAAGCCGCCTAAGGCCATGGCTTGTTTCCCGTCATAGGCACCGCCGGCAGCAGAGATTTCAAAGCCCTTATCGGACTGGAGCGGGTGCAGCCCGGCAAGAGCTGCCGAGACAGCGCCGACCTGATCAATTTCCGTCCCTAAAGAGCGAATATTTTGATGAAGGGAGGCGGAAGCCGACTGGAGCTGGCCTACGGTAGCAGCATCAGTGGCAGCCGTCCCATCGGCAACGTGCGTAATTCGCCGCGTCAAAAGGTCAGATCCGACAGAAACCGTATTTTCTTCATCAGCTACGCTGTTAGCACCGAGAGCGACACTGTTCTTGGCCGAAGTCTGGCTGGCATAGCCCAAGGCCAATCCATTTTCAGCCGCTCTGATGACCTCGGCTTTATATCCAAGCGCGGCTGACTGGACTCCGTTAGCCTTGGCATAAGCCCCGATAGCCGTACCGGTCTTCGACGCATACGTATCTAAGCCGAAATCACTGCGGGCATTGTGAACAACGACGCGGGCCACATCATAATCGCCTTTAAGGTTAGCTGCGTGATTTCCCTTCCCCGTAGCTTCATCCATCCCATAAGGATTATCTTCAGCTGAAGTTTTCGATGTAACCAAGACAGACGCCCCGGCTCGAGCATCGACGCGAGCCGTGTCGGCCGTCGCCCCTTCATGTGTCTGCGTCGAATCACCGACATTAAGAAAAGAACCGTCCCCTACGTAATCCGCTGCGAAAACCATGCTCCCTGTCATAGCTGCAATAACCATGGCTGTACTTATTGCTTTTACCGTCTTCATTCCGCCACATCTCCCATAAATTATAGTATATTTTAAAAATTCCTTTCTTAATATATCACAAACGATACTGTATATCAATACCATTTTACATTTTTTGTTATTACTTTCACATTGTATTTTATGGAGAAATGGGAGAAAGATAGGTGCTAGCGGTACGCAGCAAACTACCGACAGCCATAATTAGGGAAACTTTTCCCGTATGGCCGGCCATTATCGACTATCATAACGATACGTCGATTCGTTTCCTGGCGGTGATGCCGGCGTAGAAGAAAAAAGATTTCTCTCGCATCCGGCAAAATAAAAAGGGTATAAAGGTTGCCCTTTATGCCCTTTTATCGAGAGTATATTTCAATATTTACAAAAAACTTCAACTATTTTTTTACATGACTGCCAAGATCGCATTTAGAAGAGAGTCCCGCAAGACCTTCTTATGAAAAGTCTGCCGTAAAAAGCCTAACCGGGACTATAAAGGCTTTACCTTACCGCCGTCGTCCAGTTTTACCGTCTGTCCCTTAAGCCAGGCATTGGCCTTGTTGCTCTTATCGTAATAAATCGTGTAGCCGTTGCTGTGAATGTTGCCAAGTGTCGTATCCTCGTCCGTCAAAGCTGCGACGTAGGAGTCGCCGGTCACGTTCCAAATCGACGAGGCATCGAGAGAAAGGCTGGCCGATTTAGCCGTGTGCTTTGGATTCATAGCCCCGCTCCACTTCGAGCCGTCTGTCAAGCTGACGGAAACAGTACTGATTTTATTGGCGATGACGTCACCGCTGAGAGTTTGTTTGGCTGCCGTAAATTCAAAGTCACCGCCGTTTGAACCTTCCGTTCCCCAGCGGTCGCTGGCGACTTCGATGAGATTCTTGTTCTTCGGCGATTCAATGACCGTATTGGTCAGGCTGGCAACGGCCTTCGTATTGGTGATGTAGAACATAGCTCCGTCAGAATAGTTGCGAAGCGTCGAATTTTTAGCCGTAAAAGAAGCTGTCCCCGTCCCGGCATCGCCGGAAAAGCTCTGGTAGAGCATGACACCGTGGTTCTTATATCCGGTGAGGGTCGAATCTTCTATGAAGATGGAATTCTTTCCTTCGACGCAGGCGATTTCACTGCCTTTGGCGACACCATGGCTCTTCGTGAGAACGATGTTGCCCGTCGAATAGATGACCGGACTGCCTTCCCCGCTCGTCGAAAGGGTACTGCCCGTGGCGTAGACATTGCCTTCACCCCGGTCGGTCGCCAAGGCCGCGCAGTGAGCCCCTGCCGTCGTAATATCTACGTTTTCACCGTGAATCGTACCGCCGTACGTCGCGTCGAGGCCGCGGGACGAATTGCCTTTGGTATTAATCTTAATGTCTTTAACAGTGACGACTGCATTTTTTCCCGTCGCAAAGACGGCATTGGCCCCTTCGGCATCAGAAGTGACCGTAGAGTCGGTAAGGGACGCCGTACTGTTCGAAACGAGGAGGACGGCATTCTGACCGTTAAAATTACTGCCATCTTCACTGGTCGTATGTCCCGTCTTGGAAAGGCGAACCTGCTTCAGGGTCACGTCAGCGCCTTGTTCTGCCAGGACGGAATTTTCATCGGCCTCATCAGCCGTGATATCCTGATTGACCAGAAGCGCCTCTTTGCCCGTAATCCGCTGCGCAGCGGTAAATTCCGACAAGGATTTTCCCTGCTGTCCCTGAGGCGGCATGCCTTGGGGCGGCATCCCCTGTGGCGGCATCCCTTGTGGAGGCATGCCCTGCGGCGGCATCCCTTGTGGAGGCATGCCCTGCGGCATCGCCCCGTCCGAAAACGGTACATCCAAGGCCGATACGACACCAAATCCTAAAGACATAGACAGGCAGACAGCAGCTGCCAGTTTGGCCATATTCTTCGTCATTTTCATAACCATCATCCTTTCTTGTTTTACCCGATTATATACCTCGTCGATAACACCGAAGTAATGGCCCGTGCACAATACAGTCACAATATAAAAGCAGCCGCAGTGAAGATATGGCAATTTTTTTCACGTCCCAAAACAATATCCTTAGCCCATTTCCTCACCGGTAGTGACATAACAATCACGAAATTAAACCCAAAAACAGTCTTTAACGCAAAACTCCCTCCATAAATCAGGCCTTATAAGGCAGACTCACGGAGGGAGTTTTTAATCATTCACGAAGTATTCTTTATGATTTATCGAGCGTTCGCTGCGCCTCGGAAAATCGTGCCGCGGCTGGCGTCAACGGTGACGACTTCGCCGTTATTCAAGGTATCCGCAGCATGTTCTGCACCGACGACGGTCGGAATGCCGAGAGTGATGGCAACGATGGCCGATTCACTGGTAAGGCCTGCTTCTTCAGATACGATAGCGCTGGCGCGTTTCATATATTCTACAAAGTCAGCACGAGCGGCGCGGAGAACCAGGATGCAGCCGTCCGTGAAGTTCTTCTTCAGGTCTTCCAGAGATTCGGCAACGCAAACTTTACCGATAGCCGAGTTGCGGCCAATGCCGGTACCGCGAAGGAGGACGTCGCCGACAACCTGAACGCGGATCATGTTGGTCGAACCGGCTTTCGCAACAGGGACACCGGCCGTCAAGACGACGAGATCACCGGCTTTGATGAGGTCGTTATCGAGGGCTGCAAAGATAGCATTGTCGACGACAGCATCAGAGTCAACGGCTTCTTTCCCGTTAATGGCCTGAACGCCCCAGTTGAGCTGTAAGCGGCGAACGATGGCTTCGTGCGGAGATACGGCAACGATGGGGCAGTCCGGACGGAATTTAGAAATCATCTGGGCTGTGCCGCCGCGTTCGGTCGAAGCGATGATAGCTGCAGCATGGAGGTCTTTGGCAATCTTAACGACGGCTTTGCCGATGGATTCGGTCGTCGTAGCCGATTCACAATCGTCATCTTCAAAAGGTCTCGACGTAAAGTTGCTTTCCGTAAAGGTAGCGACGCGAGCCATGGTTTCAACGGCTTCTACCGGATAGAGACCGCCGGCCGTTTCGCCGCTGAGCATGATGGCATCGGTGCCGTCGATGATGGCATTGGCAACGTCACTCGTTTCAGCACGAGTCGGACGAGGGTTGTTGCACATCGATTCCAACATCTGAGTTGCCGTGATGACCGGTTCACCGGCTTCATGGCATTTGCGGATGAGGACTTTCTGGAGCATCGGGACTTCTTCTGCCGGTACTTCGACACCAAGGTCACCACGGGCGACCATGATGCCGTCGCTCATCTTAATGATTTCATCAATATTATTGACAGCAGCCTGACATTCGATCTTAGAAATGATCTTCATTTCGCTGTTGTGCTTTTCAAGCAGTTTGCGGATGGTAAGGACGTCTTTGCCGCGCTGAATGAAGGAAGCCGCAATGAGGTCCATATTCATACGGCAGCCAAATTCAATATCGGCAGCATCCGTTTCAGAGACAGCCGGAAGGTTGATGGCGATACCCGGTACGGCAACGCGCTTACGGTCGCTCATCTTACCGCTGTTGAGGATTTTCGTATGAATATCTTCGCCTTCGACGCTGACGACTTCGAGGTTTACCAAACCGTCGGATAAGAGGATATGGTCGCCGGCCTTAACGTCCTGGGGCAATTCTTTATAGTTCATAGAAGCAATCGTTTCGTCGCCTTCTACGTCACGAGCGGTCAAGGTAAATTCATTGCCGGCTTCCATCATGATCGAGCCGTTTTTGAATTTGCCCAAACGGATTTCCGGGCCTTTCGTGTCGAGGAGCAGTGCTACGGGGATTCCCAATTTTTTGGAAGCAGCTCGAACCATGTCGATGCGCTGTTTATGTTCTTCATGAGACCCGTGGGAGAAGTTAAAACGGGCAACGTTCATGCCGGCTTTAATCATCTTTTCAATAATTTCCGGAGTATTAGAACTGGGGCCTAAAGTGCAGACGATCTTGGTTTTTTTTAGCATACAGATATCTCCTTTTCTACTCACATAGACGTAACGATTTACGTTTCTGTTCCCAGTGGTACGATTTTTGTCCCACTAGTGCAATATACGGCTATTGCTCACTTGCGATTGTACCGTATTCCCCCAAATATTGCAAGATAAAAAGAGGGGAGACTTTATAAATTCCCCCTCTTTTTGTTATCTTTTTGTTAGAATTACCAAAGGTGAACCCGCTTCGCGGGTGCCACGTACATTCCGTCTCCCGATGTGATTCCATAGGCTTTATAAAAGCCGTCCGTCGCCGATAAGGCACCGTTGACACGAGCTTCACCAATTGGATGGGGATCGTTCTGGATCAAGTACAGCAGCATTTGATCGGTCATCTTAGTTGCAAAAATAGCCGCAAAGGAATGGTAGATATCGCGCAGAACGGTTTCATCGCCCTTGGCAAGCTCCGTTGCAACCGACAGGCCGCCGCAGTCGGCAATAGCTTCATTACTGACCAACTTCCCATTTTCATGGAGACCCTTGCCGACGGTATAGTTATCGTAATAAGGACCAAAAGCAGCAGACAGTTTCTGAAAGGCCTCGGCATCCTTTTTCGTCCACCAGTTTTTTAATCGTCCTTCACTGTCATACTTACTGCCATTGGGATCAAAGGCATGAGAGATTTCATGGCCGATGACGACGCCGATGCCGCCGAGATTGGCACCGCGCGAAGCCTTAGCATCATAGAACGGAGCCTGGAGGATACCGGCCGGAATGGTGATGCTGTTGTTTTCGGGAATATAGGCGGCGTTGACGTCCTGAGGGGCAAAAGCATACCACTTGTCGGGATTAAAATTCGTCCCCAGAAGAGCATGGACCTGCTGCCGTTCTAAGACGCTGTTATGCATGATATTGGTCAGTAAATCGCCGCCGTCTTGAGGCGCAATGACGTCGGGCATGCTTTCAATGATCGGTTTGTCATCGTCTGCCGGCCCCCCTACAAAGACGCGCAGACTGTTCAGTTTTTCAATGGCCTTGGCCCTCGTTTTGGGACTGAGCCAATCGTTGGCCTCAAGGCGCAGTTTGTAGACGTCCCTAATTTCCCGGATCATGTCCTTGACATCGTCCACGACCGCCGCCGTACTGTGATTTTTCATATAAATCTGACCGACCTCATAGGACAGCAAGAATTGGACCATACGGCTGGCGCCTTCCTTGTCGGTATGAGCTTTGGCAATGCCGAAACGCTGGCGCAAATAGTCACGCTGAAGGTCGCGCAGTTTGATATGAGCCATAGGGGCAAAGCCGTTATATACCTGGTAAACGGCATAACTCTTTAAGAGGTCTAAATTATCGGCCGTATAGAGCGCATCGAAGTGCTGTAAATAATCGGGATTTGACAGGAAAAACTGTTTTTCTTTTGTCAAATCAAGGCCGGCTAATATCGTTTGAGCCCCCATATGGGGCATGAGTTTTTTTAGCTCACCTTGCGATACGAGGCGATTTTGGACGGTCACGTCATTTCGCTGTTCACTGGTCAAGAGATGGTGCCCCAGTTTTTGTTCCATGGCAAAAATAGCTTCGCTGTGGGCTGCCGCCTTATCCGACGTTTCTCCGGCCTCTTCCAAAACGTGGGCAACGTAATCACGATAAGCCTTCCAGGCGCCGGGTTGAGGTTCTTTTTCCAATTCATCTCGCGTAAAAGACGGCTCGGTCACAAGGATTCGGGGAATATAGCGCAGACCGGTTGGAATGCGGTCTGGCATATAGTCGATAAAGACACCGGCCCCTGTCTTTTCACTCACCTTCTGAAGGGCCTTGGTCAACTCGGTCAGATTCCTTGCCTCTTTGATGGGTTCCGTCAAAGCCTTCAGCTTCCCCGGAGCCGTTTCATTTCGTTTTTCATTATCCAAGGCGCTGACATAGATGTCGGCGATTTTCTGTTCCGGAGAGCCTTTCGGATAGGTTCCCTGTTTTTCCGCAATGGCTTCCACCTCTTTCCTTAAGGCCTTTTTATTTTCTAAGGAGCGTTCCGAAAACCACGACCACGAGGCCTCTGTCGGCTCGATTTTCTTTTCCTGTAAGACGCCGTGATTGACAGCCTGATAAAAATTATCCTTCTCTGAGACATCCGCAGCATAGACCGCACCGAAGCCCATGAGACTCATCAAGATGACCGCGGCGAGCTGCCGTTTTATACTGCCCTTCATAAGTGCACCATCCTCTCCAAGATTCAAGGCTCTCCTTTGAGAGCTGCTTTTTGCCACCACCAAAACTTACTGCAGTGCCGGATCCGCAACGCCGTTGGCGGCAAAGGCCGCCGCCCGATCACGACAGGTTCCGCAAACACCGCACGGTTTATCGCCGCCTTCGTAGCAGCTCCAGGTCAGTTCATAGGGTGCCCCCAGGCGCAGCCCTTCTTTCACGACACCGGCCTTATTTAAGGACAATAACGGCGCTTCTAAATGGCAGGTTCTTCCCGATCCTTCATAAATAGCCGTATTCATAGCCGTTTCAAATTCCGGGGTACAGTCAGGATAAGCCCGTCCGGCAGCATCGTCGGCATGGGCTCCGTAATAGATCACTTCGGCGCCGACACTGACGGCAATGGCTGCGGCAAAAGACAAAAACAATCCGTTTCTAAAAGGGACATACGTATCGACCGTCCCTTCTCCTCCCTTTTCTGCCAATTGATCAGCGTAGGATTCCGCGGCGATTTTCTTGTGACTTCCTTGTAAGAGCGAACTGTCGCTTAAAGAAAAGGCCTGGGATAAATCGACTTCTCGATGAGCGACGCCGTAATGAGCCGCAACGTTTCTGGCCGATTCCAATTCCTTGGCGTGCTTCTGTCCGTAATAGGACGTCAGCGCTAAGACGTCTTCTTTCTTATATTTTTCTAAGGCCATGGCCAGACACGTCGTCGAGTCGACGCCGCCGCTGAGCAATACAACACATTTCATAAAAAGCCTCCTAATGGATAATTAAGTTTCTCACAGCTCCCCGGCTGTCACTTTGGCCGTTTTCCCTTGCCGAACGATGCAGACGATACCGATTAAAATCATGACCATGCCGATGAGGGTCATCATCGTCAGCGGTTCATCCAGGACCAAGACGCCGCTGATTACGCCGACGACGGGAACGCCGAGGATGGCGATTGCCGCCTTGGCCGCTTCGATTTGGGTCAACAGATAGTTCCACATGAAAAAGGCCAAGGAGGAAGCCATGACGCCGTTATAGAGCAGACAACCCACGGCCAGTGGCGTCCACTGGATCGTCCCGCTCTCCATAACCGCCGCCTGAATCCCCAGGGCCAAGGCGCCGACGACCATCTGCCACGTCGTGTATTGAATGAGGTTACAGTCATTAGACTTCATGCGGCGGTCCTGAATTTTAACGATAATCCCAGCTGCCGCCCAGGCCGCCGCACCGATCAAAGTCAGTACGACAAGGGATACATCGCCGCCGCTGTCGACATTCATGAGGAGACACATACCGGCCATACTGACGATGATGCCCATGACTTTTCGCCGCGTCAAGTGCTCGCCTAAGAAGAAATGCGCCATCAAGGCCATCCACACGGGCATGCTGTAATTGAGGACGGCGACCAAGCCCGCTCCGAGGGTTACCATGCCGATTTGAATGGCCGCCGTATTGACGGCAATCTGCAAAAATCCCGTAATGGCAATCCACGGCCAATAGCGACGCGGCGGTATCGGCAGTTTCAACCAAAAACAGACCGCCAACAGTACCAAGGCCCCGATAATGAATCGGTAGCAGGAAAAGGTAACCGGCGGAAAAAAGAGATTGGCTTCTTTCATGACGACCCAGTTGAAGCCCCAAACCAGATAAATGGCAGATAATAACTTAATCACCGCACTCCCTCCCATGACAAGTATATATCTCCATTATAACGGTTCGCATCCGATTTGTCGCGGTCAAGATATACCATGTATCTTATAAGTCGATGTATGCCGATAATTTAAATCATTATATGGATAATCTAGTCGTTACCGCAGCCATGTCGTCTCGGGTGTCGACATCGAAGAGTTCGGCCGCATCGCCGGGATGACAGACCCAGGTATGATCCGACTGAATCAGATGACGGCCCCCGACATCACCGGAAAGAGCTAAGAGTTCATCTTTGCAGGAGGCTCGGAACAAGGCCGGGCTGCACCGCCGCTCCCCATTGTGCATACAGCCGACAGCCGTACCGGAGGCGATAAATTGACGCAAAAAGAGAGAAATCGTCTGCCCCGTCAAGAGTGGCTGGTCTGCCGGGAAAAAGCCCCAAACATCCCGGTCGGGATAAGTGCCGACGCCGATTCGAATCGAAGCGGCCATGCCTTCTAAGGCCTGAGGGTTCCAAAGGACGTCGATATGTTTTCTTCGGCAGGCCTCGGCAATGTCATCATGGGCGGTAACGACGGCGACGGAACAGTCAATACCGGACAATGGCAAAAAAGCCTGTGCCCCCTGACACAGGCTGGTAAGCCCATAGGAATATAAAGGTCGGCCCGCTGCCACAGCCGATAGTTTATTGCCTCCGAAACGACGGCCAAAGCCCGACGCCATAAGGATTAACTGTATCTTCACGGTAGATTCCTCGCTTCCTCTTCATAGGCCGTCATACGTCCCGGCCGAGACAGATGCTGCAAGATTCGATGGCCGCACTGAAAGAGAGCTTCGTCATCAACCTGATTCAGGATGACCGTCGTCCGGTCCCAAAAGGAGCCGAGACGAGCTAAACAGCCTTCCTCCATAATGCGGGCCAAGAGTTTTTCTGTAATGACCGCATCGTCCGAAAGTCCTAATAATTCATAGCGAAAACAGGCCTCACCGACAGTCTGTCCCAGTGCCGACAGGCCGGCCAGACAGTAAACGGCATCGCTGTTTTCGGGAATCACCGGTTCATGAGGTCCCATGACCTTCAAAGGCATGCGACGCGATCCGTCGCCTTCGACTAAAACGAGGTCTGAAAGCTCGCAAAGAGCCTCATAAACACCATCGCCGGGATAGGTTATTTTCCCATTATCAAGGGCTGTGCCGACGACGATAATGCCGTCCCTCTGCCACTGCTCCTTCCAGCCCGCCGGCAGGTCACCGGGGACGAATCCCTGTCGCGGCCGCATCATATGAGTCGTCGTAACGACAGCCACTTTTTTTCCTAATTGCCGCGCCTTCAAGGCCCGAAAAAAAATCGTCGTCGTCTTGCCCCCGGCCCCGACGTAGGTCTCGACACGGGCCGTCATAAGGACTTGGGCCGGTGTTTTTCCCGCCCTTCCCGCCTGGCTCGGACGGCGATCATTTCAGCGGCAATACTAATGGCGATTTCAGCCGGCGTTTCCGCTGAAATAGCCAGGCCGATGGGACCATAGCAGGCGTCGATATCGGCTTCGGAAAATCCGTCGGCCAAGAGTTTCCCTTTAACAAAGGCCAATTTGCGGCGACTGCCGATGACGCCGAGATAGTGGGGCCGAATAGGCAGGATCTGCCGCTGAACGTCGTAATCACCGTGGTGGCCGCGGGTCATGACGCAAACGTAATCATCGGCCGTGATGCCAAGGTCTTCCGGCAGTTCCCGATAATCGACCAGACGCACCGCCGCGGCCTGGGGAAATAAATCGCCCTTTGCAAATTCCGGCCGGTCGTCGATGACGATACAGGAAAAATCGATGCCCGAAAGAACGGGGACCAGGGCCTGAGCCACATGGCCGCCGCCAAAGATAAAGACCCGACCCGGCAACGCCAAACGCTCATGATACAGGCAGCCGTCTCCGACATCCGTCATCCCGGCAGGATGACTACGGCACCAGGCGGCATCGATGGACTGTAGGGATGCCATCTTGCCGCAGCCGATCACCGAATCAGTAAGGAGGGCCATGCCCCAATGATTCACGTCGCCGATATCAAAGACCAGCCACGAAGCGGTCTTCTGCTGTAAGGCTGAGATCATCGCTGCCAGTACCTCAAGGACCTTCGGCAAAGCCGGGTCGAAGTACTGGCAAAATACCGTCAATTCGCCGCCGCAGGCAGCATCGATGTCTTCCACGTCATTGGGATGAAGAATAAGACGGCGAAAGTCAGACCGTTTTTCAGCCAAACAGGCTTTGCCGCATTCAATGGCCAAGTGCTCCTGATAGCCGCCGCCGACCGTCCCCATCGTCGTTCCATCAACAAAGACGACCTGATGGCTTCCGATACCGCGCGGCGTCGAACCTTTTCGCTCAACAACAGTCAGGAGAACAGCCGGGCGGCCGGCCTTTAGATTTTCATATAATGCTGTATATATCCGTTCCATAATCATCACCTGTAAAGTAGTAAAATATCGTCACCCCTAAGTGTTAAGCGGTCCGGCAGGATATCGGGCCGATCCGGTTTGGCAAAGCGCCACCAAATATCGGGCGTCGCCAGAGACTGACGGGGATAACGGAATTTAACGATCCATTCAAAAGGCTGTTCAATCTCTTCCGTAATGACGATGGGCAGGGAATTTGCTCCTTCGCCGCCGTGAAATGCGTGCGCTCTGATTCCGATAGCGCAGAGATCGTCCCCGACAGGTCGTCCTTCCGTCTGAAGGGTGACTTGCCAATCGGGGATGAATACCGATTCCGACCCGCTTTTTCTGGCCGAGACGATATTCTTACAGCCCGTCAAAACAGCTGCCGCCCTGGACTGGGGATTGGCAAAGAGTTCCTTTGTCGGCCCGACAGCCGACACCCGGCCGCCATCGAGGACGGCAATGGAATGGCAGAGCTGATAGGCCTCATCGCGGCTATGGGTAACTAAGATAACATCCTTGGGAAATTCTGCCAAGAGAGCCTTCAGTTCCGTAATGACTTTTTCCTTTAAATAACTGTCCAAGGCACTGAAAGGTTCATCCAATAGGAGAATATCCGGTTCATTTACCAGAATTCTTGCCAAAGCGACCCGCTGCTGCTGACCACCGGACAGCTCTGCCGGCTTCTGCCCTTCAAGGCCCGTAAGGCGCATGCGCTCCATCATGGACTTCACCTGCTTCCAAGCCAGGTCCCTTGTCGACGAGCGGACGCCGCAGCGAATATTTTCTTCGACAGTCATGTTGGGAAATAAGGCATAATGCTGAAAAAGATACCCTACCCGCCGCCGGGCAACCGGGACGTCGATGCCTCGTTTACGATCAAAGAAGATCCTCCCTCCGACGGAGATGTGTCCTTCATCAGGCGTTTCAATGCCGGCCACGCACTGCAGTGTTTTGCTCTTCCCACAGCCGGAAGCCCCGAGAATTCCAAGGATACCGCCTTGATGATGAAGGGCTACATCGAGGGTAAAGGACCCCCAGTTTTTATAGACCGAAATATCAATCACGCCGGGCGCCTCCTTTCACGGTTACGCTGTTCAAAGAGGTTGACCGTCATCAAGACGACGGCACTGATGGCGATGTTGACCAAGACCCAAATGAAGGCACTGTACTCATCATTGGTCCGCCATAATTGGTACACCGTCGTCGAAATGGTCGCCGTATGCTTGGGGATATAGCCGATAAGCATGCTCGTCGCCCCATATTCGCCGAGAGCTCTGGCAAAGGCCAGGACCGTGCCGGCCATGATGCCCTGTTTGCAGTAGGGCATGCGGATATGCCAGAAAATAAAGGTGTCCGACAACCCCAAGGTCTTTCCACTCCAGGCCAGTGTTTCATCGAAGCTTTCAAAAGCCCCCCGCGCCGTGCGGTACATGAGGGGAAAGGCGACGACAGCCGATGCCAGGACGCCGCCGTACCAGGTCATGACGAAGCGGATGCCGGCCTCACTGAGAAAGATGCCGACGGGATGCTGAAGTCCAAAGACCAAGAGCAGCAGCCAGCCGCAGACCGTCGGCGGCAACACCAGGGGCAGGGTCAGGACGACGTCGAGAATTCCTTTTAAGACCCGCGGCAGCCGTGCTACATAGTAAGCCAAGGCGATGCCGCTGAAAAAGACGATGACGCAGGCGATAGCCGCAATGCGCAGGCTGTTCCAAAGGGGATACCAATCCATAGTCGACCACCTTTAGCCGACAGGGCTGAACCCGACGCGCTGGAAGATTTTCATCGCTTCGGCACCCTTGAGATAATTCAAGAAATCCTGTGCCTCCTGCGGATGTCGGCTGTTCTTCATGACCGCTGCCGGATAGATGACCTGGCCGCACATCTCTTTCGTCGCTTCGTCAAGGGGCTTCAAATTAGCACTGAAAGCGTCCGTCGCATAGATGACACCGGCATCGGCACTGCCTTCCCGGACTTGAGTCGTGACCTCCTTGACGTTGGAACCGTAGGTAATGTGACCGGCCTCGGCAATAGCCGGTTCATCGAGGTTGTAGAATTTCAAGATTTTCTGCGTATACTGACCGACAGGAACGTCGCTGTTGCCCATAACCAGCCGGATGGAACCGTCTCTTAATTTCGCGGCCATGTCATTGAAATTCTGAATGCCCTTGGGATTTCCTTCCGGCGTGACCAAGACGACCTTATTTTCCAAGAGGTCGATGCGGCTGTCGCTTTTGATGAAATCGAGTTTATCGGGATTATCCTTGCCGTCTTTGGCGGCATCGAGCTGATTCATCTGCTTCTGCGCTGCTGAAATGAACAAGTCGCAGCCGGCGCCGTTTTGAATCTGCGTTTTCAACGTTCCCGACGAATCAAAGTTAAAGGAAATTTCGACATTCGGATGCTCTTTCTGATATTGTTCGGCAATTTGGGTCATCGTTTCCGTCATGCTGGCTGCCGCAAATACCGTCAAATGAACTTTTTCACCATTGCCGGCACCCGGGGCTGCTTGTTTTTCCGCTCCGCAGCCGACCAAGACGAAAGCCATCATCCCAGCTAACACCGCCGCTGCTGCTTTTTTCCATATCATGGTCATGCATCTCCTTTATAAAAATGGCATTTATGTAAATTTACTTGCGAGCGCAGTCAGAAACACCGCCGCGAAGTAAATCCAACCCGTGAGGAATGGTCTCTAAAAAGACATCCATGCACTCTTGGCAAGCCTTAGGACTGCCGGGCAGATTGATGATCAAGGTTTTCTTACGGATCACACTGACGGCCCGGGACAGCATGGCCCTCTGTGTGACCTTCATCGACGCCGCTCGGATGGCCTCGGCAATCCCCGGCACCTGACGGTCGGCAACGGCAATGGTCGCTTCCGGGGTAACGTCGCGCTGGCCAAAACCGGTACCGCCCGTCGTCAAAATGAGATCGACTTGACGCTGGTCTGCCAGTTGGCGCAGATGTTGCTCCAATTCGTCCCGTCCATCGGGGAGGAGAATCGTTTCGACGACGTCATAGCCTTCCTGTTCCAACCTTTTAACGATGACCGGACCGCTTTCGTCTTGGCGCAGTCCCTGAGAGCCCTTATCGGAAAGAGTAATAACCGCTGCCTGGTACGGTCGTTTTTCCCCGCGTTCTACTTCTACCATCTCGTCTCCCGGATGGATGACACCGCCCTCCAGGACTTTAGCAAAGACACCTTCCCGCGGCATAATACAGTCGCCAACGGCTTCATATACCGCACAGTGACTGTGGCAGGCCTTGCCGATTTGAGTGATTTCCAGCAAGACATCCCCGCAGCGAAGCAGGGTTCCTACCGGAAGTTTTGAAAAGATAAAGCCGTCAACGACCAGATTTTCGCCAAAGGCTCCAAATTCCACGTTGCCGCCGCGGCGACGGAAGTCTTCAATGCTTTCAAGCCCCAGCAGACTGACTTGGCGATGCCAGTGACCGGCATGGGCATCGCCTTCTAACCCCCAATCGACCTTAAAACGCCCTTCGGGGATGACGCTTTTGGCGATTCCCCGAACGTCGCTGCTACAAATGGCCTGTATTTTTCCCATTTTCTTATCCTCCGATCTGACTCATCATTTTATGCTCGCTAATGGCCGCTTTCTCACCAAAACAGTGTTTCGCCGGCTTTTCGTAAACGGCCCTCTCGATGGCTTCCGTCAAGGCCTGCTGCATCTCAATCTGAGGGCGTCCGCTGCGGATGATGTTCCGTAAATCGACGCCGTCATCATAACAGAGACAGGGTTTTAAAAAGCCCGTACTGGTCAGGCGCAAGCGATTGCAGGACGCGCAGAAAGCGTGGCTGTTGGCGGCAATAAAGCCGATTCGCCCGTAAAGATACCGGCTCTTATAATAGTCTGCCGGGCCGTTCCCGCGCACTTCATCGGTCGCCGCAAGGTCCGGATAGGAACGGCGCAAGACTTTCAGGCAATCATCGCGAGTGAGTCCGGCCAGGGTCGTCCCAAAACCAATGGGCATGAGCTCGATAAACCGGACGTCGACGGCCAGCGACTGCGCGAGTTCTGCCAATTTTACGATTTGATTTCTCGTTTCAGCCAGCAATACGGCGTTTACTTTGACGTTTACACCTGCTTCTACGGCGGCATGGAGTGCCTTAAGGACGACGGACAAGTCTCCGCCGCCGGTAATCCGTCTGTACTGCTCGGCATCTAAGGTATCCAAACTGATGTTGATCCCGTCAATGCCAAAATCGGACAACGCCGGCAAATCTTTTTCCAGCAGCATCCCATTGGTGGTCATCGTTACCGAGCGGACACCGTCGAGGCCTTTCAAGGCTCGTATGAAATCGACGGCACCTCGCCGAACCAGGGGCTCGCCGCCGGTGATCTTAAAGCGGTCGATGCCCAGCTTCAGCGCAGCTTTACAGACAATCATCATTTCCTCATAGCGTAGGACCGCATCATGGCCGACGCTTTCGACGTCATCCGGCATGCAGTATCGGCAGCGAAGGTTGCAGCGGTCCGTCAGCGACAGGCGGAGATAATCAATGGTCCGCCCCCATCTATCCTTCATGGTCAGAGCCTCCATCGTATTGGAAATGGCCGCTTTTTCCACCTATTTTTTCGACGAGATGAATGTCTTTCAGGCACATTTTTTTATCGACAGCCTTACACATGTCGTAAACCGTGAGTAAGGCCGTCGACACACCGGTCAGGGCCTCCATTTCGACGCCGGTCTTGCCGTCGCACTTAACGGTGCAGCGGCCTTCGATTTCACAGACATCGTCATGAAAAATAAATTCGATGCCGCATTTTGTAAGGTTTAAGATATGGCAGAGCGGAATGAGTTCACTCGTCCGCTTGGCGCCCATAATCCCGGCAACGCGGGCGACGCCGAGGACGTCGCCTTTTTTCATAGCGCCGGCTTTCACGGCATCATAACACTCACGGCTCATCGAAATACGGCCGCAGGCTATGGCCGTCCGCGACGTCACCGTCTTTCCACTGACATCGACCATGACGGCATCGCCATTCTTGTCAATATGTGTAAACGGGTTCACAAGAACACCTACTTTCCAAAACCACAGTTCGGGAAGGTACAGACCGGACAGTTCAGACACAGTCCGCCTTCGCCCAGACGAGACAAATCGGAAGCCTTTACAGGAACATCGGCCATGAGCGACGGCAGGACGAGATCAAAAATCGTCCGTTTGGCATACATGACGCAGCCCGGAAGGCCGACGATAGGTCGATTGTCGTCCGTATAGGCCAGTAAAAACATGGCTCCCGGCAATACCGGTGCGCCATAGGAAACGATGCGGGCCCCAGTGTTTTTAATGGCCAACGGCGTCTGATCATCGGGATCGACACTCATGCCACCCGTACAGAAAACCATATCCATGCCGGCGTCAAGCATCTCCCGGATAGCCGCCGTAATGGCTGCCGGATCGTCAGCCAGGACCTTGTGCATGGCCATTTTCGCATCGAATTCAGCCAGCTTACTTTCAATGACCGGCGTAAACGTATCTTCAATGCGGCCATGAAAGACTTCATTGCCCGTCGTGACGACGCCGGCCCGTTTCTTATGAAAAGGGTGGACATCGAGCAGCGGCAAGGGACCTGCCACGGCCTTGGCCTTGGCCATTTTTTCTTTTTTTATAATCAAGGGAATGATCCGGGTTCCGGCCAATTTATCGCCCTTGCGAACGGTAAAGCCGCCGTGACGGGTAGCAATCATCATCTCGCCTAAGGAATTGACCGCTTCCAAACCTTGACGGTGAATGGTCAGCACACCATCACAGTCGGCAATGAGTTCGATTTTCCCTTCCTTAGGCTCGCTGCCATGCATGTTGGCCCCCATACAGATGTCCCGCAGAATGGCCGCCCCTTCATTTTCATGGTAAACGGTGTCATCATTTTCCCAGATATAGACATGGTCTTTTCCGACCGATAGCAAAACGGGGATGTCCTCCTTGGTGATGATGTGCCCTTTACGAAACACCGGCGCTTTGGTAACGCCGCGGATAATCTGCGTAATATCGTGGCAGAGAATATGACCGACAGCGTCTTCCGTTTTCATCATTTTCATAACGTTCTAGCCTCTCATTTCTCTTAATTTTTGTAATTCTTCATCATTGAATAACTCGCCGAACTGTCGAGCCGCTACAGCTCGGACGGCCTCGTTCATGTGCCGGTAACGCTTGAGTATTTCTTCGGCCTGTCCGGTCAGGACCGACCGTCCCCCGTCTTTTCCGCCGACATAGCGGCGAATGAGGGGAAAACCCCAAATGGCCTCGGCGTCGCGCATGATCGTCCACGCCTTTGAATAAGACATATTCATGTCTCTAGCAGCTCCCTGGAGCGAACCACGGCGGCGAACGCCGTCTAAGAGCTCGGCCACGCCGGGTCCGAAAGCCCGCTTGTCGCCCAACAGACACATGATGACCTTATAGTGAAGCTTTTGCCCTTCCATGAACGCCTCCCTGCATCGTTATTCGCAAGTTCAAATAACGGATAAAAAAAGTAAATCCGGCAGTTCATCGACTGCCATCTTCGACTAAACTCATTATACATTAAAATCTGTTAGCTTTCCATACTTTTTTTGTGGAAACTTCCAGTCAACTTCCTCACCTTATCACATAAAATCATGGTATAATATAATTATATTATAATAAAGGACGTGATAGAGGATGATAAAATATTCACATCGTTTCTCCCTGGGCCTGATTATCCTGGCCGGGGGCGAAAGTTCTCGCATGGGCCACGATAAGGCAACCCTGCCTTGGAACGGAACGGATTTGCTGACCGATTTATTGCTTCGCAGTCAGCGCGCGCCTTTTGCAGAACGCATCGTCTCCATCAACCGGGATTACTCGCCCAAGAACCTGCCGGCCAAGCTCGCCCGTACGGTCCGCACCATCGCCGACAACGTCCAACACTGCGGTCCCCTGGGCGGACTGGAAGCAGCCATGCGCGACGGCGAATGCGACTACTATTTGGTGCTGTCTGTCGACCTTCCCTTTTACGATTTCTCGCCGATTTCGGACATTCTCCGCCCCGTTCGCCGAGCCCCCGAATTGATGGCCGTTATTCCCCGGACAAAAGACGGCCGAGATCAACCCTTAGCCGCTCTTTACAGCCGAGAATTAGTTCCGGCCATTGCCCGGCAGCTTCAGACCGGAAACTACTGTCTACAGGAATTTCTGCAGACGATTCCTACGGCTACCCTGAAATCGTGTCGACCGGCTCTGTACCTCAACGTCAATACCATGTCTGACTACGAAGCTGCCAAAGGCCGTGCCGCCAACAGCCGGCGCAAAATTCCTGTCGTCACCCTGACGGCCCCGAATTCGGGAGATGGAAAAACGACGGCCGCCGAAACGGCCATTGCCGAACTGACACGCCGCGGATACCACGTCGCCTACATAAAAAGCACGCACCACACGGACTGTCGTCCCAAGGCCGGTTCCGACACGGACCGGGCCAGAAGTGCCGGTGCCGTCTCGGCCTGTCTCTGCAGCCCCGATATGATCGGACCGGAAGCGCAAAAAGAAGATGTCATCTTTAATATGACACAACAACAGCTAGCCGATTTAGTTCTTGTCGAAAGTCACAGCCACGGACCATTTCCACAGATCGATATCCAGCAAGCTGATTCCGCGAATATAGTCAATCATATCTTATTCCTCACGGGATACCGTTCGTCGGAAATATAAGCCCTTAGTGATTATGTAATTGCATCTCGCAGACAGAAGTTCTACTATGGTAGCATAGCTTTACATCCTGCCCGTGATGTACAAAAATCAGTTGAACCCAAAAGCGAGGTGTTACTATGAATACTCATAAAAACATTGACACAGTCTGTCCCTACTGCGGGTCAGGCTGTGTCATTACTTGTACGGTAGACACAGAAACGAATCGTGTCATTGAAGCAAAAGGATCTCCGGAAGGCGTCAACAACGAAGGCCGCCTTTGCTTAAAAGGCCTTTATGGCTGGGACTACCTGAATGATCCTCAAATTCTTACCAAGCGAATCCGCCATCCGATGATCCGCAAGGGCGGCAAACAAAGTCCCTTAGTCGAAGTATCTTGGCAGGAGGCTATCGAATACACGGCATCGCGGCTCAAAGCCATCATCAAAGAGTATGGCCCCGACGCCGTCATGGGTGCCGGTTCGTTGCCCGGACCGCGGGCCGAACCGACGCCGTCATGGGTGCCGGTTCGGCCCGCGGTCCGGGCAACGAAACGGCTTATATTACCCAGAAATTCATGCGCGCCGTCATCGGCACCAATAACGTCGACCACTGCGCCCGCATCTGCCACGGCGCCTCCGTTGCCGGCCTTAGCCAATCGGTCGGTGAAGGTGCCATGTCAGTCAGCATTCCGGAAATCGAAGATGCCGAAGTCATTTTCAACATCGGTTACAATGCCCCGGTCTCACACCCTATTGTAGCCCGCCGCATCGTCAAAGCGAAGAAGAAAGGCTGTAAAATCATCTGCGTCGACCCCCGCCTGACGGAAATGGGACGGTTGGCCGATATTTACCTCCCGCTAAAAGGCGGTACCAACATGCTTCTGCTCAATGCCATGGCCCATGTCATGGTAACGGAAAACTTAGTCGACCGCGATTTTATCGAAAAGCATACGACAGGTTTCGATGTCTATGCCGAAGAAATTGCACAGGACAAGTACGCCCCGGAAGCCGTGGCCGCCGCAACCCAGTTAGATCCCGACGCGATCCGCAAGGCCGCCCGCCTCTTTGCTTCCTCGAAACACACCGTAACCCTGTGGGGCATGGGCATTACCCAGTTTTCTCAAGGTGTCGAATGCGTCATTGCCTGCTCCAACCTCAGCCTCATGACCGGCAACTATGGCCATTACGCTACCGGTGTCGGCCCGGTCCGAGGCCAAAACAACGTCCAGGGAACCTGTGACATGGGACTCCTGCCCAACCAGTACCCCGGTTATCAGCCCGTAACGGACGAAACCGTCCGCCGAAAATTCGAAAAGGCCTGGGGTTGTGTCCTGCCTGACAAAGTCGGACTGCCCCTGACCCGCGTCCCGGCCAAGGTCCTCCGTGAAAAGGACCCGAAAAAGCAGATTCATGCTTACTACATCATCGGTGAAGACCCGGCTCAATCGGACCCGGACCTTCCGGAAATCAGACGGACACTCAATGCCATCGATTTCGTCGCCGTTCAAGATATTTTCTTCAACAAAACCTGTGAACACGCCGACGTCGTCTTCCCGGCCACAGCCTGGGGCGAACACGATGCCGTCTACTCCTCCTGCGACCGCCGCTTCCAGCGCGTCCGCAAACTGATCGAGCCGCAGGGCGACTGCAAACCGGACTGGGAAATTCTCTGTCTCTTAGCCACTGCCATGGGCTATCCCATGCAGTACCATAACACGGAAGAAATCTGGGATGAAATGCGGTCTCTCTGTCCCAAATTTACCGGCGCGACCTATGAAAAGCTGGACGCCAATCACGGGATCCAATGGCCCTGTTTCTCGGAAGACCCAAATGATAAGGGAACACAGTACCTCCATAAAGGCGCTCACTTTGCAACAGCCGACGGAAAAGGCCGTTTCTATTACTTCCCGTGGACACCGGTAAAAGAAGTCGAAAGCCCCGATTATCCCCTGTCCTTATCGACGGTCCGCGAAGTCGGCCACTATTCCGTTCGAACCATGACCGGCAACTGTCGCCTCCTCGTTGACCTGGCCGATGAACCGGGATACATTCAGATGAATCCCGACGACTGTCAAAGTCTCGATATTGCCGACGGCGACTTAGTCCGAGTCATCTCTCGACGCGGACAGACCATCACCCGTTGTCAGGTTTCCGACCGAGTCTCTCAAGGCGCCACGTACATGACCTATCAATGGTGGATTGGCGCCTGCAATGAATTGACCATTTCCGCCTTAGACCCCAAGAGCAGCACGCCGGAATATAAGTACTGTGCCTGCCGCGTCGAAAAAATCGACGACCAAAAACAGGCAGAAATGAGTGTAAAAGCCCAGTACGCCGCCATTCGCAGCCGCATGGGAATTCAATCGGAAGGAGGCCTCGGCCATGTTTAATCATATTAAGACAGATCCGGAACTCTGTATCGGCTGTAAGACCTGCATGGCAGCCTGCGTCGCCAGTCACACCGGCAAGGCCTTATTCGCCATGAAACCAAACAGCTTCGACTTTACGCCGCGCGTTCACGTCGTGTACACGTCAAAAATCACCAAGGCCGTCCAGTGCCAACAGTGTCCGAAACCGCGTTGTCTCGACGCCTGCCCTTTTAACTGCATCTCCCTCGGGGAAGATTCCGTCGTCATCGATGAAGACGCCTGTCGGGGCTGCGGCAAGTGTTCTAAGGCTTGTCCCTTTGACGCCATCACCATGACCCGCATTTATCACGGCAATACCAAGGGCCGCCCATTCCGAATCGTAGCTTATAAATGCGACCTTTGTGAAAACACCGAGACGGGAAAACCGGCTTGTATCCCTGCTTGTCCGACAGAAGCCTTAAGTCTCTTCGTCCCTAAAGCCGCCGTTTCGGCAGGTTCCAAGAGGACTCTGACAAAGATATAGTCATTCAAACCAGTATAAAAAGGATATCGAATTATGGAAATCGTAACGATTACCGAAGCAAGGCGCCGTCTCCGCGGCGCCTTGTCTTCCTCCCAAAAAGAAATTGAAACTGTCTCCCCGGAAACTGCCGTCGGCCGCATTACCGCAAAAGACATGACTGCCGCCCATCCCTATCCGCCTTACCGTAAATCGCCCTTCGACGGCTATGCCCTCTGCAGCCATGATCAAAAGACCTACGACGTCGTCGCCACCATCGGGGCCGGCCTCGTCTATGACGGACCGGTTTTGCCGGGTCAGGCCGTCCGCCTGATGACAGGCTGTGCCGTCCCGGACGACTGCGATACCGTCATTCCTCAAGAATACACGGTCCTCCAAAATAATCGGATTAAGGTGACAGAAAGCATTCCGCACGGCAGCAACATCATTCCCGTCGGCGAAGAGTGTCGTGAAGGGGCCGTCATCATCCCCAAGGGAACGAAACTGACAGCCGGCGCCGTCTCCGCCGCTGTCGGCATGGGAAACGCCACCTTTCCGGTCTTCGCCAAAACGAAAATCTTGTTCCTGACGTCAGGAAGGGAGTTAGTCCTCCCCGGTCAGAAGCGACACGACGGGCAGATTTACAACTCCAATGCTTACCTTTTCCGCCCCTTACTGGAAGCGCAAGGTGCAGCCGTTACCTTCTATCATGTTTCAGATGCGCCGGAATGCCTCGACGCCGAAACGGAAAAAATCCGGGCCTTAAGCCGTGACGCCGACCTCATCATCAGCACCGGCGGCGTATCAGTCGGTCTCTACGACACGATGCCTCAAATCTACGAACGCATCGGTTCCGTCCGGCTTTACAACCGCATCACCATGCGTCCCGGTTCGGCCTCATACGGCGGCGTCATCCAAAGGGATACCGGCAAGCAAACGATGGTCCTCGGCCTATCCGGCAATCCGTCTGCCGCCTTCAACGCCTTCGTGCTCCTGGCCCTCCCCATCGTCCGCCAAATAAATGGTGAAAAAAACAGAGACTTGCCGATCGTCACCTGTCGATTAAGCCATGCCATTCACAAGGAAAATCCCGTCGACCGCTTCGTCCAAGGGCACATTTCCTTTGAAGATGGTAAGGCCGTCTTTACACCGAATACGACTCTCACGTCGAGTGCCCTCTTAGGCCTTGCCCACGTCAATGCCCTGGGCTGCATCAAAAAAGGAACGCCTCCCTTGCCGGAAGGCGCTCCCATCGACGCGATTTTATTATTTTGAGATTACCACCTAATCCGTTCCCCGTGAGCAAAGACCTTAAACGAATCGGGACGCAGCCCACAGACGACGGTAATGCCGTATTTCTCTGCCAAAGCCACGCCTAAACTGGTCGGCAGGGCCCGCGAGGCCAAGAAACGGACGCCCAGGCCGTGGACCTTTTCGATAACCGACTGCGGCACGCGGCCGCTGAATACTAAAACGGCCTGACTGACGTCGATATGGTTCATTTCAACAAAACCGCGCAGTCTGTCGAGAACGTTATGGCGGCCGATATCTTCTGTGTAGACGAGGATTTCGTCGCCCTTTACTAAGGCTCCTTCATGGACGCCGTGCGAGGCATGGTGGGCCGTCGATAAGCTGTCTAAAAGTCCGCCATAAGAGCAGAGCTGCTGTGCCGATATCGGATTAAACGGTTCGTCTCTCGGTGCTTCCACGACGCCTTCCCGGGTCGTCACCCAAGCCGCCCCGTCATGCAGGCTGACGTCAGATAAAACTCTGCCGCCGGCAACCTTCCCCTCAGCCAAACAATAGCCGGCTGCCAGAACATCGACGTCTTCCGGCGAAGATATGAGGGTACTGACCCTCACACCATCGAGATAAAGCGGCGTCATGACCTCAATGGCAATGGCCTGCTTTTTGGGCTCCGCCCCCTGATGATAATCGACATAGGATAAATCCCGGCATGATGCAAAATGGAGTGCATCTTCTTCTCTTTCCATTTAAAACCCCTCGATTCTTATTTAAAACAAATCATCTCGCCCCAACCAAAGGAGGGCCGTCAATACGGCGCCGCCCAAGCTTCGTGCCTTATCCGAAATGGTAAAGCAGTTGTGGTACTCATGCTCACGCGGGTCGATATCGGCAATCTTAAATCCCCTGGACGCGTAATAGCCGTCGCGAATCAAGCCCCTTACGAGTCCCGTTAAGGACGCCGGCACGGGAATTCCCGTCGCTTCAGTAATCGCCATTCCGTCGGGAATCGGTACATCCGTCAGGACAGCCATAGGCTGTCCTTTTTTTACGCGGTCGCCAATGCGGACCAAGCCATAGACGAAACCTGCGGCGTCACTGTGGATGACCCGCTCTTTGCCATAGCCGGCAATGATCCCCGGTATGCCCGTATTGGCCGCAGCCGTGCCTTCACGTATGATGCGCCCTAACCGATGGCCTCGCTTCGTTTCAATGACGGCATCGACATCGCGGCCGGCCGTAAATCCCGGACCTAAGGCCACGGTATGTCGCGCCATGCCGCGGTTCGTCCCCAAGTTTTTCTTAGCCAAAATGGCATCGACGACGCCCCAGGGTTGAAGCATGTGAATGCTCTTTCCCTCAGGATCGACGAGAAGAGGTATTTCCTGACGCCCCCAAACCGTCGATAACTCATCGATCGACCGACATCGTCGACAGGTCATATTTTCTACGACAGCCTGTCCGTCATAGACGGCTTCACAGAGAGATACCTGCCGGCGAATCGCCGACGGTCGGTCTGCTTCTAAGATGAGGACGCGAAAACCGGCCTGAAATAAAGCTTGGACGACACCGGTTGCCAAATCGCCGCCGCCGCGAACAATAATCAACGTATCCTTCATAACAATCCTTTCTATAAAAGCCCCTCATCCTGCCAAGCAGGTGAGGGGTTTTATTGATTTCTTCCTATTTTAATTATACTGCATTTTAAGCCCATCGTCAGGACTTTTAAAGGCTTATTTCTTTCGGCTGTACGGCGTTCCTTCCAAAGGAATGGCCGTTTGGAACTTACCGTTCCACCTATAGTAAGCGCCGGCAACAGCCGGTGCTGTCGGAATCGACGTGATTTCACCGACGCCGATGGCCCCGTAAGCGACATCGACGCCTTCCTTTTCAATGGCAATGGCTTCGACATCCGGCGCCTTGTCGGCCCGCATCAATCCCAAGGTGCCGTACTTGGCCGTAGGCTTACAATGATCGAGAGGATACTGTTCACTCAGGGCGTAGCCGCAGCCCATGATCGTCCCGCCTTCAATCTGTCCTTCTAAACTCTTGCGGTTGACGACGCGGCCCACGTCGTGGGCGGCGACCATTTTCCGAATCGTCCCGTCTTCATTCAGGATGCAGACGTGGGTTGCATAACCATAGGCAACGTGTGATACGGGATTGGCCACGTCAGCCCCCATCTTATCGGTTTTACCAAGATATTCGCCGATATATTCCCGACCGTTCAGAGCCTCCAAATCGCCGCCTGTAAAGCGAACCTGCGCCGTTGTCGGCGATTCCTGCTCAACCGTAACACCTTCCAAGTAATCACTGGGCCGGCTTGTCCCTTCGTAGGTCAGGCCGTTGACACGGAACAAGTCCCGCCGCAAATCCTTCGCAGCTCGCCGTGCGGCTTCCCCGGTCAGTGTCGTCTGACGGGACCCGGACGTCGTACCGGCATCGGGGGATGTAGCCGTATTTGGCATATGCCATTTAATGGCTTCAATGGGAAGGCCGGCTGCTTCGGACACGATCTGCACCAAAACAGTACCGACGCCTTGGCCGATACAGGAAGCCGACGAATAGACATGGACCCGGCCGTCACTGACGGCAAGACGGCAGCGGCCATAGTCGGGA
Source organism: Megasphaera massiliensis (assembly GCF_036305205.1). Lineage (NCBI taxonomy): Bacteria > Bacillati > Bacillota > Negativicutes > Veillonellales > Veillonellaceae > Megasphaera > Megasphaera massiliensis. The sequence goes on along the minus strand of NZ_JAXIXE010000005.1, from coordinate 17,445 downwards.
AGGCCGACACCGACGCCGGAGTTCTTCAAGGCGCAGGCGATGCCCACATAAGGGCCGCTCTGATAGTAAACGTCTTTTACGGCTTCCAGCGTTTCGACAAGTCCCGTCGCAGGGTCGGCAATCTGCCCGTTGGGCAGGACTTCTCCCGGACGGATGGCGTTGCGGTATCGAATTTCCCAGGGATCGATGCCGGCCATTTCAGCCAGTTTATTTAAGTTTAATTCCGTTGCAAAAATAGTTTGGGTTACGCCGAACCCTCGGAAGGCCCCGGCCGGCGGATTATTGGTGTAAACGGCTGTTCCTTCGATATCGATGGTCTGATAATTATACGGGCCGGCGGCATGGGTACAGGCTCTTTGAAGAACCGGGCCGCCGAGGGAGGCATAGGCTCCGTTATCGGTGACAGCAACGAGTTTCATCGCCGTCAGTTTCCCATTTTCATCACAGGCCGTCGTCAAATCCATACTGAACTGATGGCGCTTCGGATGGATCAGAATGCTTTCCTGACGCGTCAGCTTCACTTTACAGATTCGTTTACTGACATAGGCAACGAGGGCCGCCAAATGCTGGACCGTCACGTCTTCTTTCCCACCAAAGCCGCCGCCGACAAAACAATTTTCCACGACTACTTTTTCTTCCGGAAGGCCCAACATCAATGCCGTTTCCCGCCGCGTGTCGTAAATCCCCTGATCCGACGAGTAAATGAAGACGCCGTCATCGAAGGGCATGGCGACGGCACATTCCGGTTCTAAGAAGGCGTGTTCCGTCCAAGGCGTTTCGAAATGATGGGTTACCTTATATTTCGACGCCGCAATGACGGCATCGGCGTCACCGCGAACTAAATGTTCATGAGCCAGTATATTCGTTCCTGCCGAAGGATGGACCAAAGGCGCTCCTTCCGCCAAAGCTTCGGCAGCACAAGTCAACGGCGGCAGTTCTTCATATTCGATGTCAACGAGCTTCTTCGCTTCTGCCAGTATCTCCGGCGTTTCAGCGGCCACCATAACGATGGCGTCGCCTAAATAATGAGTCGTCGTCCCGACGGGAATGAGCGTGTCCCAATCGACCTTTAAATGGCCGACCTTGACCGAACCGGGAATGTCCTCGGCCGTCAGCACACAGACGACACCGGGCAGGGCCTTGGCCTTTTCCGTATGGATGGCCTTTACAATCGCTCTCGGATAGGCACTGCGAATGGCGCTGCCGTAACACATGCCAGGTAAATCGACGTCATCTAAGTCATCGGTATACTTCCCCGTCCCCAGCACCTTGGTCCTGACGTTGATTCTCTGGCAATGATCGCCGACGCCGCGATACCCGCCGACGACGGGAATGGGCGTATCGTTCCGCAGGATCTCCGCTGCCAGGGCAATGCCATCGATGATTTTCTTATAGCCCGTGCAGCGGCAAATATTGTTTCGTATCGCCGCCGTAATCTCCAGCCTGGTCGGCGTCGGGTTGACGTCGATGAGGGCCTTGCCGCACATGACCATGCCGGGAATGCAAAAACCGCATTGGACGGCACCGACTTCACCAAAGGCATAGACGAAGACGTCTTTTTCTCGCGGTGACAGTCCTTCGACGGTCACGATGTGCTTACCCTCAAGGCGACCGGCTTTCTGCACACAGGCCTTGGTCGCCTTGCCGTCAATGATGACCGTGCAGGTCCCGCAGGCGCCTTCACTGCAGCCGTCCTTGACGGATTTCAGCCGCAGGTCACGGCGCAGAATATCGATTAATTTACGCTCCGGATCGACGGCCACTTCCTGGCCATTAATCCATAATTTACAAATCCTATCCATAACAGTTCCTCTTTCCGCCCATCCCGGACTTTCAGTGATACGTCTGTCATGGCTGCCATTTCGCCTGAAATGCCTCAAGCGAGGGAAAATACCAGACAGGAAATGATACTTATAACTCTATAATCTAATGATGCTCTCATAGGGCACGACGCGCTTTCGGGGAAGCAGCCGTCCATATCCGCTCTGCCCTAAGAATACGTTGTCTTGGGCAATGATCTGTCCCCGCAGGAATACTTTTGAAATAGTGCAGTCTGTCGTCATCCCCTCATACGGGGAGTAGCCGCAGGTCGTATGGAGATTGTCCTTGCGGATCGTCCGCTTCCGGGACGGATCGATGAGGACGATGTCGGCATCACTTCCCGGCAAGAGCGTTCCTTTCTTCGGGTAGAGACCAAAAATTTTGGCCGCATTAGTACTGGTCACGCGAACGAATTGACCGAGCGAAAGACGACCTTTGACGACGCCTTCACTAAATAGCAGGGGCATCCGTTCTTCTACACCGGATACACCGCCGGGGCAGCTGCGAAAATCAGCGGCATGGGCCTGTTTTTCTTCTACCGTAAAAGGGCAGTGATCCGTCGCAACGACCTGAACCGTCCCGTCCCGCAGGGCCTGCCACAAGGCATCGTTATCGACCTTTTTCCGTAACGGCGGAGCCATCATGTATTTAATGCCTTCCAAAGGCCCGCCCTCTGTAAATTTATCTTCTGTCAACAGTAAGTACTGCGGGCACGTTTCAGCATATACATTCCGCTGCCCTTCTTGCCGGCTAAGGCAAATGCGGTCCACACTTTCATGAGCCGACGTGTGAACGATGTAAACGGGGGCATCGCCACAATCCCGGGCCGCGGATAAGACCCCACTGACTGCCGATGCTTCGGCCTCATTAGGGCGCGTCCGAGCTTGACCGATGGGGCTAAGTTCATCTGGAGACAAGGCCTGTCGCAGGTAATTTGTCATGCCATCGCTTTCGGCATGGACCGTGAGCAGTCCTCCATGGGATTTCATCACCGGCAAAATTCTCATTAAATCAGCGTCTCCCATGGGGTAACCGTACGTCGTATAGGCCTTAAAACTCGGAAAGCCTTCTTCAATCAGTTCGGACAACTCACGTAAGACCGCCTCATCGACATGTTGGAATACACCATGGAAACTATAGTCGACGGGACACGATTCCGCCAGCAATTTATACTGCTCAAAAGGATATCTCAGCGAACAGCCTTCAGGGCCAAAGGCCATGTGGTCGATGATAGTCGTCGTCCCGCCGCAGGCTGCAGCCACACCACCGCTGTAAAAGTCGTCACAGGCTCTATACTGAGGCGACTGCTGCAAATCCATGTGGGTGTGCGGATCGATACCGCCGGGGCAGACATACATCCCATCAGCATCGATGACTTCTTCACTGCCACGATGAAGGCCTCCGCCGATAGACCAGATTTTCCCATCGCGAAGGGTGATATCCGCTTGAAAGTGTTCTTCGCCAAAGCAAACCGTTCCACCTTTGATGACATAATCCATGATGTTTCCTTCTTCCTTACTTCAGTAATAGATAATCGTAATCTTTAACGACAGCCTTCATGAACCCGCGAAGTTCTTCGGGGATGGTGTCTTCGTCCGAACGGAGCGTCGTCGTCAAAATCCGCCCATCGAGCCGGACCTTACAGAATCCGCTTTTTTTATCGATGACGGCAAAACCTTGGTTTTCACTGTTCATGAAATCGTCTTCATTGGCAAACAAGGTGAATTTATCCATGTACGGCGCCCCGCCCCAGGGACAGAAGGTCCGGCAGTTTCCGCATTCGTTGCACATAGCATCGACGTGGAGAATCTGCCGCTGCAAATGGCCCGGAACTTCAATGGCGACGTTGGCTCGATTGGGACAGACTTCGGTACAGACCTCACAGATGCTGTCACAGTGGAGACAACGTCCATCACAGCCGGCAGCCGGCGGCGGCGCTAAAAATCCTCGTGCATCGTAAATGGCGTTTACATCCGGCAGCAGCAGCGTATCGACGCTGGTAAGTCGTCCTAAAATCTGTTCAGCGGCCTGCTTTCCGTCGGCAATGCATTCTACGACAGACGTCGTCTTTCCGTAATGGCCATCACCGATGACGGTCAATCCGTCGATGTCACCGGCAGCCGATGTGCCGATTTTCCCCTTCACACCGCAAGCGGCTAAGACGTAATCAAAAGAGTCCAATTCATCGAGGGAGGAAATGACATTGTCGGAGACGATACGCACCCCGAGTTTTTGAATCAATGCCACGTCTTTATCGATGGCTTCCGCTGAAATCTGGTTTTTCTTTTCACAGAGGAAGGTCCGTACCATGCCGCCCGGTGCCGGATTGTTATCGAATACAGTGACCGTTATGCCTCCGCGGGCTAAGAAGTAAGCTGCAGACAGACCTGCCGGACCACCGCCGATGACGGCTGCCGTTTTACCGATCGGCACCGGAGCCGAAAGAGATTCCATGACGCCGTCAAAACCTTTTTCAGCAGCTATCAGCTTATTGCGCCGAATTTCGACAGCCTCTTCATAGAAGTTTCGCGTACAGCTGTTCATACACGTATGGTAACAGACCGTCCCGGTAATAAAAGGCAGGGGATTCTTTTCCATGATAATCTGAAGGGCTTCCACATATTTTCCCTCAGCTACTAAATCCATGTAAGCCGTAATATCCTGATGGATGGGACAGGTTTCGATACAGGGGGCCATGAAACAGTCCATCAACGGCAATTCTCGTCCGTTCTTTCGATGTTGGAATTTCGGATCCAAGCGGGCATAGTGGCTGTCGCCGGACGCCGCCTTCAATAAAGCATCGAGTTTACCGACGTTTACACCGTTAAATACCTGCCCCGACGTTTCCTCAAAGACTTGGGCTAACTGCACTAAGCGTTCATAGCCGCCGGGCTTCAACAGAGTCGTCGCTACCGTCACCGGCCAGATACCGGCCCCTACGATATCGCCGATATTGTGGACATCGGCGCCGCCGCTATAGGAAATTTGCAGATTTCCATCGAAGGCTTCACTCAGTTTCTTGGCTACATTCATGGCCAGGAAGAACAAGGGCTTGCCGGACATATACATTTCCGTTCCCGGAAGTTCATGCCGCGTAATGGAAACCGGAAAGGTATTGGTCAATTTTACGCCAAAAGTCCGTCCTTCAGCTGCGCCGACACCTTGAAGCCGCTTCAAAAGGGCAAGGGCATCGTCATACTGTAAATCGGCCTTAAAGTGGCTGTCATCGAAAACCATGTGATCATAACCTAAGGTATCCATGCAGTTTCGCACAAAGTCATACCCGAGGAGGGTCGGATTACATTTCACAAAGGTATGGACCTTCTTTTCCTTCAATAAGTAGCCGGCAATTCGTTCAATTTCATCTGGCGGACAACCGTGCATCGTCGATACGGTAATCGAATTGCAAATATCAGCGGGGATGGCTTCGACGTCTTCTCGACTCAGTTTCCGGAATCGATCTAAATGATGAAGCAGCCACGATTTACATTCATTGAAGATGGCCGTGTGAGACGCATCCTTCAGGTTTTCTATGAAGGAGTCAATTTTCGGCGTCTGTATGCCGGCTAAATCATAGCCGACGGACATATTGAACTGCATCCCGTCAAATCTTCCAAGTCCGTATTCAACGGCCATGACATGGACTAAGAACCAAGCTTTTACATACTCTTCAAAGGCCTTAGGAACGGTCAATTCCGTCGACCATTCGACGTTATAGCACTCATCATCGGCCTTGATACAGGGTTTAGGAACGGGCAAATCTTCGCCGTCGAGCTGCTGTACCGTCTTTAATTCAAAGAATCTGGCCCCGGCAGCATAAGCGGCAGCAATGTTCTGCGCCAACTGTGTATGAGGCCCGGCAGCCGGCCCGAAGGGCAGTTCCACGGGTCTGTCAAAAATTTCATAGGGACGCTGAGTCCCTGCTTTATATTGATGGTGAACGCCAAAAATCGTACCGCTCGGCGCTTCCCGTAATATCCAATTCATTAAATTCCCGAAGGGAATCGATGTCATACGATCACTCACGATATATTCCTCCTTACAAATAGCCATTAATGCGCCCGGCCAAAACGGCGGCACCTTCACGAATCTTAGCCATTAATGCCGGTTCGTCGACAGCGGTCAGTTCCCGATCTTTCATGAGAACTTTGCCGTTGGCAATGGTCGTAACCACATTGCGCCCGGTCATGCCAAACAAGATATGGCCGTTGATGTTTTCTTCATTCATCGGCGTCGGTGCCGTATAATCAAGAACGATGACGTCAGCTGCAGCCCCTTCCTTCAAGACGCCTAAAGGGGCCTTAAAGTAGCGGTTAGCTATGACAGCATTATTTTCAAACAACATCTTCGGGACTTCCGCCCAGGCAGCCGTCGCATCACAGAGATGATGTTTATGCAGGATATTGGCCACCTTATAGGACTCGATCATATCATGGGTGTAACCGTCCGTTCCCAAGCCGGTCAGGATTCCGCGATGAACCATCTCCATCGTCGGCGGGCAGCCGCAGGCATTGCCCATATTCGACTCAGGATTGTGAACGACCATCGTATCCGTTTCTTTGATGAGATCCATCTCGTGGCTATTGACGTAGATACAGTGACCGAGAAGAGTCTTCGGTCCAAGGATATTCCAATCATAGAGACGGTCGACGATGCGCTTGCCATGTTTCTGTAAGCAGTCATGCAGATCTTCAATTCCTTCAGCGACGTGGATGTGATAACCTACCTCGTCCGGTTTGTGTTCTGCCGCCAAGGCTAAGGTCTCATCGCTGAGCGTAAACTGCGCGTGCATACCCATCATACCGGCCAGCATATCCGTCGTATCTTGCTGAGTGTGACGGATCCAGTCTTCATTTTCCAAGACCGCCTGCCGCGCCTTATCGAGACCGTCCCGGTCAGACACTTCATAGCACAGACAGGAACGAACGCCCATTTCTTGTGCAGCCTGTCCGATGGCAAACAGGCTGTCCTTGATTTCGCCGAAGCTGGCATGGTGGTCAAAAATCGTCGTCACGCCGTTCTTAATGCATTCCACGTACGTCGCCATAGCACTCAAGTACGTCAGGTCATTCGTCAAATGGCGGTCAATATTCCACCAAAGCCCGTCCAGGATATCTAAAAAGCCTTGCGGCGCATAACCCTCAATTTGAAGGCCTCGGGCCATAGCGCTGTAGATATGTTCATGCGTATTAATAAAGGCCGGCAGGATGACTCCGTCTTTGGCGTCGATAAACGAGGCTTCCGGAAAATGCTTGCGCAGATCTTCGGTCCGGCCTACACCACAAATTTTTGTCCCGTCTATGGCAACGGCACCATCAGGAACATATGGATTGTGCATATCTCGCGTCACGACATGTCCATTTCCTACGATAATCATATAAACCCCTCCTTCGTCGTATAAAACACTGACGACGCTGTTATCAATTGTGTTTTTATCATATCGTCATTGTCGTTTATGAATCTACCTTAATACTACCGTCTTGTGATGTATCTGTCAAACTTTTTTGAGCCTAAAAAATTTTGTTGTTAATTTTATTATAGCCTGCCGTTAAGGATGATTTTTTGACATATATATTTTTTCCAATAATCGTTACTTTCTCCTAAAAATATGGTATAGTAACATTACCTAAAAAATATTTAGCAGAACAGCTAATAATCTGTTTTCTGTCATAGAGAGAGGTGTCTTTTATGTTAGACGATGCCGTCCTTAACTTTTTACGCCATTTAGCCAAAGGGCTGGCCGACCAGTTCGGACCAAACTGTGAAGTCGTCATCCACGACCTGAGTGACAATTACAAAGAAAATTCCATTGTAGCCATTGAAAACGGCCATGTTTCAAACCGAAAAGTCGGTGACGGGCCGTCTCTTGCCGTTCTAGACGCCCTGCGAAACGACCCGCAAAACGTCGAAGATCACGCCAGCTACCTTACCAAGACCAAAGACGGCCGCATCTTAAAATCGACGACCATCTACATTCGCAATGACGAGCAAAAAATCATCGGCGTCTTCTCGATCAACTACGATATTACCGAGCTGATTATGATTGAAAACGCCATAAAACCCTTGGTATCGGTCGACTCCAAAGAAAAGGCCAGCCCCATTCCGCAGAATGTCACCGACCTCCTCAACGATCTCATCGAAGAGTCGACGCGTCAGGTCGGCAAACCCGTTCCCCTCATGACCCGCGAAGACAAAATAAAGGCCATTAAGTTCTTAAATGACCGCGGCGCCTTACTCATCACCAAGGCCGGCGATAAGATTTCCAAACACTTCGGTATTTCAAAATACACCTTATATAGTTATATAGACAGCAGCAGCGAATCGTAAAAGAGGCCGTAAGGTCTCTTTTTTATTATGCCTAAAACCGATAGCCTTCTTTCTTCTCTTGCAAAAAAAGTGTAGCAACCAAATAGATTTTTAGGCTTGTCCTATTGCAAATCCGCATACTCATGTTATACTTTAGGTATACAAAAACTTTTAGATTGTCTAAAATATTTTTTTCAGTTTATTTTAGGAGGTACGGATTATGAAAAAGGATATGAAATGGGCCATGAATCATTTGCCCAAATCAGATGATAAAAATCTCCCCATCATGAGCCTCAGTGAAATCGAAAAGGCCCGAGCTTTCCATCAGAGCTTCCCTCAGTACAGCGAAACACCGCTTACGCGCCTCGATCAGATGGCTCACTACTTAGGCTTGGGTTCGATTTTTGTCAAAGACGAATCGTATCGTTTCGGCCTCAACGCCTTTAAAGTCCTAGGCGGCTCCTACTCCATGGCCAAGTACATCGCCAAAGAAACGAATCGCCGGATTGAAGACATGCCTTACCAGGTGCTGACGTCTGATGAGCTTCGAAAGGATTTCGGACAGGCGACCTTCTTTACGGCAACCGACGGCAATCACGGCCGCGGCGTCGCCTGGGCGGCACAAAAGCTGGGACAAAAAGCGGTCGTTCACATGCCCAAGGGTACGACCCAAACCCGTTTGGAAAACATCAAAAAGCTGGGTGCTGACGTCGATATCTTAGAACTCAACTACGACGACTGTGTCCGTCAAGCCGCCAAGGAAGCCGCGGAAACGCCGCACGGCGTCATGGTTCAGGATACAGCCTGGGACGGCTACGAAGAAATCCCGTCGTGGATCATGCAGGGCTATGGGACAATGGCCATGGAAGCGGGCGAACAGTTGAAGAAAGCCGGCGTTGAAAGACCGACGCATATCTTCGTTCAAGCCGGGGTCGGCTCTCTGGCCGGCGCCATCGTCGGATATTTTGCCAATCTCTATAAAGACAATCCGCCGAAATTCATCGTCGTAGAAGCCTCGGCCGCAGACTGCCTGTATAAAGGTGCGGCAGCCGGTGACGGCAAGCCCCGCATCGTCGGCGGCGACCTCAACACCATCATGGCCGGCCTTGCCTGCGGAGAACCGAATACCATTTCCTGGGACATCCTCAAGAACCACGTCACGACATTTATTTCTGCCGATGATCCGGTCACGGTCCGCGGCATGCGCCTGCTGGCAGCCCCCTTAAAAGGAGACGCTCCTATCATTTCCGGCGAATCCGGTGCCGTCCCCTTTGGTGCCTTGGCCACCATCATGCTGTCTGATGAATGTAAAGAACTGCGCAGTCAATTAGGCCTCGATGAAAATTCCCAAGTGCTCGCTTTTTCAACAGAAGGCGATACCGATCCGGAACGCTATAAAAACATCGTTTGGCGAGGCTTAGACAAATAAAATACCTCACAAGAGAATCATTATATAAAAGGAGAGAATACCATGACTGTAAATTACGCTAAGATTAAAGAAGCAGCTCAAAATTACGAAAAGGATATGACCCGTTTCCTGCGGGACATCGTAAAATACCCCGGTGAAAGCTGTGACGAAAAAGCCCATATCGACCGCATTGCCGAAGAAATGAAAAAACTTGAATTCGACAAGGTTGAAATCGATCCCATGGGCAACGTCCTCGGCTATATGGGAACGGGCAAGACCCTTATCGGCTTCGACGCCCACATCGATACCGTCGGCATCGGCAATAAGGGCAACTGGAACTTCGATCCCTATGAAGGCTTTGAATCGGACACGGAAATCGGCGGCCGCGGCACATCGGACCAACTCGGCGGCATCGTATCGGCCGTTTACGGGGCCCGCATCATGAAAGACTTAGGCTTACTGTCCGATGCCTATACGGTTCTCGTTACCGGTACCGTTCAGGAAGAAGACTGCGACGGCCTCTGCTGGCAGTACATCATCAACGAAGACAAGGTTCGCCCGGACTTCGTCGTCTCGACGGAACCGACCGATGGCGGCATCTACCGCGGTCAGCGCGGACGCATGGAAATCCGCGTCGACGTCCAAGGCGTTTCCTGCCACGGTTCTGCACCGGAACGCGGTGACAACGCCATTTACAAGATGGCTGACATCATCCAGGATATCCGTGCCCTCAATGAAAATGACGCCGCTGACACGACGGAAATCAAGGGACTCGTAAAAATGCTCGACAAGAAATATAACCCGGAATGGGAAGAAGCCAACTTCCTCGGCCGCGGCACCGTTACCTGCTCACAGATTTTCTACACCTCCCCCAGCCGCTGTGCCGTTGCCGACTCCTGCTCCATTTCCCTCGACCGCCGCATGACAGCCGGCGAAACGTGGGAAAGTTGTCTCGACGAAATCCGCGCCTTGCCGAGTGTTAAAAAGTACGGCAAAGACGTCAAAGTCAGCTTATACGACTACGCCCGCCCGAGCTATACCGGCCTGACATACCCCATTGAATGCTACTTCCCGACCTGGGTCATCCCCAAGGATCACAAAGTTACGACAGCCTTAGAAGAAGCCTATACGGGCCTCTTCGGAAATAGCCGCATCGGTTCGGCTGAAACGGAAAAAATGCGAAAAGCCCTGCCCCTTACGGATAAATGGACCTTCTCGACGAACGGTGTTTCCATCATGGGCCGTAACGGCATCCCCGTCATCGGTTTCGGTCCCGGCGCGGAAGCCCAGGCCCATGCTCCGAATGAAAAGACTTGGAAACAGGATTTAGTGACCTGCGCCGCCGTTTACGCTGCCTTACCATCCGTTTACACCAGCAAATAAGTTTAATTCACCTAAAAGGAGAGACACTCTGATGAAAACATTACAGGATTATATCGATAAATTAAAGGCCCTCAACTTCAAAGAAATGTATGAAAACGATTTTTTCCTCACCTGGGATAAGACCGACGACGAATTGGAAGCCATCTGGGTTTTAGCCGACGCGCTTCGTTTCATGCGGGAACATAACATTTCTACCAAACTCTTTGAAAGCGGTCTCGGCATTTCCATCTTCCGTGACAACTCGACGCGTACCCGCTTTTCCTTTGCCTCGGCCTGCAATCTCTTAGGACTCCAGGTTCAGGACCTCGATGAAAAGAAGAGCCAGATTGCCCACGGCGAAACAGTCCGCGAAACGGCTAACATGATTTCCTTCATGGCCGACGTCATTGGTATCCGCGACGACATGTATATCGGCAAAGGCCATGCTTACCAAAAAGAAGTCGTCGACGCTGTTACCCAGGGCTATAAAGACGGTATTCTCGAACAGAAACCGACCTTAGTCAACCTCCAATGCGACATCGACCATCCGACCCAATGTATGGCCGACGCAGCTCATATCATCCACGAAATGGGCGGCCTGGAAAACCTGAAAGGCAAAAAAATCGCCATGACCTGGGCCTACTCTCCGTCATACGGCAAACCCTTGTCCGTTCCTCAAGGTGTCATCGGCCTCATGACCCGTCTCGGCATGGACGTCGTCTTAGCCCATCCGGAAGGTTACGAAGTCATGCCCGACGTCGTCGACGTCGCCAAAAAGAATGCTCAGCAGTCTGGAGGATCCTTCCGCATCACCAACGACATGGCCGATGCCTTCAAAGACGCTGACGTCGTCTATCCCAAGAGCTGGGCTCCCTTTGCCGCCATGGAAAAGAGAACCAATCTCTACGCCGCCGGTGACCAGGCCGGTATCGATGCCTTAGAACAAGAGCTGCTGGCGCAAAATGCCCAGCATAAAGACTGGTGCTGTACGGAAGACATGATGAAGACGACAAAAGACGGCAAAGCCATGTACCTTCACTGCCTGCCGGCCGATATCAACGGCGTCAGCTGTGAAGACGGCGAAGTCGAAGCCTCCGTATTCGATCGTTACCGCGATTCCCTCTACAAAGAGGCCAGCTATAAACCCTATGTCATCGCCGCCATGATTATGCTGGCGAAATGTGAAGACCCGGCAGCTACCTTAAAAGCATTAGAAGAAAAAGGTACTGTCCGTAAACTGAAATAAACCTGCAGCCGTGAAAGGGGCCGGTCCTCTGGGCCGGCCCCTCTTTTCATAAAAGGAGCATTATTATGACTCAAAAAAAGAAGCGCATCGTCATCGCCCTCGGAGGAAACGCCTTGGGCAACACTCTCCCCGAACAGATGATGGCCGTCAAAACGACGGCAAAAGCTATTGTCGATCTCATCCAAGAAGGTTGTGAAGTCATCGTTTCTCATGGAAACGGCCCGCAAGTAGGCATGATTAATCACGCCATGGCCGCTTTGAGCCGGGAAGATGCCAATCAGCCCAATACGCCCTTATCGGTCTGTGTCGCCATGAGCCAGGCCTACATCGGCTATGATTTGCAGAACGCATTACGTGAAGAAATGCACAATCGTGACATCTTCGATATCCCTGTCGCCACCATGGTTACCCAGGTCCGTGTCGATCCGGAAGACCCGGCCTTTAAGAGCCCGACAAAACCCATCGGCCATTTTATGACCAAGGAACAAGCCGAACACGCCGCCAAAGAATACGGCTACATCGTCAAAGAAGACGCCGGCCGCGGTTGGCGCCGTGTCGTCGCTTCCCCCCTTCCCCGTGAAATCATCGAAATCGGTGCCATTAAAACCCTCGTCGATTCAGGACAGCTGGTCATCGCCTGTGGCGGCGGCGGCATCCCCGTCATCCATCAGGGCAATCACTTGAGAGGCGCCAGCGCCGTCATCGACAAGGACTTTGTAAGTGAACTCTTGGCCGAAGACCTCCACGCCGACTACTTGATTATCCTGACAGCCGTCGAAAACGTCGCCATCCGCTTCGGGACACCGGAAGAACAGGCCTTGCACGATATCACGCCGGAAGAAGCCCGGACCTATATGGAACAAGGCCACTTCGCTCCCGGTTCGATGCTGCCCAAAGTCCAGGCAGCCGTCAAATTTGCCGAGTCCCGTCCGGGACGCACGGCCCTCATTACGTTACTGCAAAAGGCAAAAGAAGGCATCCTTGGAAAAACAGGTACCCGCATTCACCAGCCTTAAAGGAGGTGCACCATTGTGGAAAAGCTACCGATTTCAAACACCCGCAGCGCCTCACTCTTTGCCATGGACGGCATTCCCCATTTCTTTGAAGCCCTGCCCTTAGCCTTACAGCACGTCGTGGCCATGATTGTCGGCTGCGTCACACCGGCCATCATCGTCGCCGGTGCAGCCGGACTCTCCCAGCCTGACCGAGTCGTACTCATTCAGGCCTCCCTTATCGCAGCTACCATCGGCACGATTCTTCAGCTCTATCCCCTGGGGAAACGCACGGGACTTCACTTCGGCGCCGGCCTTCCGGTCATCTTCGGCGTCAGCTTTGCCTACGTTCCGACCATGCAGTCTCTCGCCGGTGAATACGGAATCGCCGCCATCTTAGGTGCTGAAATTTTCGGCGGAATCTGCGCCATCCTGGTAGGGCTCAGCATCCATCGCATCCGGAAATTCTTTCCGCCCCTCGTTGCCGGGACCGTCGTCTTTACTATCGGTCTCTCCCTCTATCCCATTGCCATAAACTATATGGCCGGCGGCGTCGGAACCCCGACCTACGGCAGCTGGCAGAACTGGGTCGTCGCCTTATTTACCCTAGTTGTTGTGATATTTTTCACTCATTTTGCCAGCGGTCTCCTGCGCCTGGCCTCCATCCTGGTCGGCATCGTAGCCGGATATCTACTGGCCTTGGCCATGGGCATGGTACAATTTGACAATGTCATGAACGCCGGGTATTTTGAAATGCCGCGGATACTGCACTTCGGATTAGAATTCGATCCTGCCGCCTGTATCGCCATTTCGATCCTATTCGTCATCAATTCCATCCAGGCCATCGGCGATTTTTCGGCCACTACATCAGGCGCCATGAACCGCCAACCCACGTCAGACGAACTCCACGGAGCCATCTTAGGCTTAGGCGCTACCAGCATCTTGGGATCCGTCCTGGGCTTTTTACCGACAGCCTCATTCAGCCAGAATGTCGGCATCGTCACGACGACAAAAGTCATCAACCGGGCCACCTTGGCGCTGGCAGCCATCATCATCCTCATCGCCGGCATCGTTCCCAAGTTTTCCGGCCTCTTGACGACGATTCCCTATGCCGTTCTCGGCGGAGCCACCATCCCGGTCTTTGCCTCCATTGCCATGACCGGCATCAAACTGGCCCTGTCTGACGGTGCTACACCGCGCAACATGGCTATCGTCGGACTGGCCGTCGCCATGGGCATGGGTCTTTCGGCAGCCCCGGAATCACTCTATCTCTTCCCGGCCTGGGTCACGACGATATTCGGCAAAGCCCCCGTCGTTTTGGCCTCTATGATTGCCATCAGCCTCAACCTCATCTTACCCAAAAGACACGGTTCTCCTAGTGAGTCGTCATCGGCAGCCGCATCTGACTGATGCCGTCCTTGACGTATTTTATGAATTTTTTGACAGCGGGAGCCGCCATATCCCGACTGGGAATGGCAATGCCGATGGTAATCGTATGGACCGGATCCATCGGTAAAATAGCCACCTTCCCCTGCCATTGAGCCGTCATAAGGCGATTATTCATGCTGACCCCCAAACCGGCTTCTACCATGCGGTACGTCGTGTAATTATCAATCGCCGTATAACGAACCTTGCAGGAAATATTCTCAGCTTTCAAGAGCAAGGCCGAATCCGTATCCTGTTGGGGCAGCGATTCAATAAAGGATTCATTCGCTAACTCCTTCAAGGGATAGGCTTTAGCCTTGGCCAAGGGATGATTTTCCGGCAGCCACATAACCATTTCATCTTCACACAAAGGAATCCAATCTCCCGAAAAAGGGCGCTTCGTCGTAATGCAACAGTCGAAGCGCCCTTCTTCGAGCCCTTCATACATCGACTTATTGGCACATTCTTCAATATGGACGTGAACGGAAGGATAGGTCTGTTGAAAGGCCTGAATGATTTGGGGGAGCCAGTTCGCAGCGACGCTGAAATAAGAACCGATATAAATGTCACCCGCCGTCAGACCGCGAAGCTGGGCACTGTATTGAAGTATCGTCTCTTCATCGCGAATGAGTTGCCGCAAGAACGGCAAGACAGCCGTCCCTTCACGTGTCAGATAGACGCCTTGGGCCGTTCTCCCTAAAAGAGGAAAGCCAATTTCCTTTTCAAGGGACGTAACGGCACGCATGACCCCGGACGGAGTATAACCCAGCCGTTCCGCTGCCGCAGAAAAACTACCGGCTCGAACGACTTGCAAGAGAAGTCTGCATTTTTCCGTATTCATAAAAATCACCTTTGCTTTTTTATCAATTCCTCATATATTATTTTGCTATTCTCTCCATGCTGATTATAGCGTATCATAAAAGTAAGAAAAAAGTAAGGAGGTTTTTGTATGAAACAGGGAACTGCTGAATTATTACTCCTCACAGTTATCGTCTCACGAAGCATTTCTTATCTATTATCAAAAATCGGCCTCCATGGGGTACCTCCCTTAGAATTACTGGCTATCCGCTTTTTCCTGACTACCATCATTTTACTGATTATTTTTCATAAGCGGCTGCCAAATATCACACCGGCCCTTTTCAAGGCCGCCGGCTTGTTAGGAACGCTGCTCTTCGCTTGTATGGCCTGTGAACTGATCAGCTTAACGACAATTCCGTCTTCAACGGTTGCATTCTTGGAAAATACGTCTGTCGTCTGGGTCCTCCTGCTCATGGCCATCCTCAATCGCCAGTGGCCGGGAAAACAAGTATTGTTGGCAACGACACTGCTCTTTATCGGCATCGCCTGTCTCACGCTCCAAGGGGCGGCCCTCAGTCTGGAACCAGGTGAAATCATCTGCCTGACCGGGGCTCTCTTCTATACCGTATGGATCTGCCTGACAGCCCGCCTGGCTCGAGAGCATGATCCTTTATTGCTGGGAATCCTACAGATGGGATTTCTCGCCGTTTACAGTACCACTGCCAGCCTGCTGTTTGAAGTGACCGTCATCCCCACCGATACGACAACGTGGTTGGCAATCATCACCTTAGTCCTCATCTGCTCCGTCTTCGGATTTACCTTCCAGCCCGTAGCTCAAAAATATACCAGTGCTGAAAAAGCCGGCTTATTTACGGCCTTGAATCCCTTAATCGCATCCGTTCTCGGTGCATTTTTCCTCAATGAAATGTTTACAACGACTCAATTAATCGGAGCCATCTTCATCATCACAGGAATCATCCTGGTTCAATTACCGAATAAAATTCTCTGTAAACTACATTCCTATCCAAACTAATACCCTTAAGTAAAAATCAACGAATTATGAAGGAGCTATACCCATGAAAAAATATATTGTCCTCTTAATGCTGGCGTTAGCCCTTCCCGTTTTGACGACGCCCCCTGCCTTTGCTGACCCGGAGACTGCCATACAGGAATCTTCCGTGTTTTCTGATTTATACGGCCTGCGCCGCACTCAGGAAATGACGGTAATCAGTCCCGATGACGCTGTCAGCCATTCCTTTTACGGCCTAAAAATCGGCGATAAAAAAAGTGACGTCATAAAGACGCTTCGTCCGGCCTTTACCCTTATGTACGAATTAAAAGCCATTGGGCCTGCTTATTTATTGAGTGATGTCGTCTATCCCGACTACTATCTGACCGTATCCTTTGATGACAAGGACCGGGTGTCCATGATCGTCTATCAGGAAAATAAGAAGTACCACATTATGACTGATAGTTTAAATTCCTAGGCGCTACTCCGTTTGATAGCCATCTCGTCAGATCATTAAATTTGTCTCCCATTTTTTATCTCCTTTTATTCGCTCTGCTAAGTAATTACAGCAGGGCATATATATGGAAGAAGCACTGGCATTCGTCAGTGCTTCTTTTTCGTTAGTTAGGGGGAATTTGTATGCATTGGTCGCGGCAATCTAAAAAAGGACTTTATAAGCAAAGAGTGCTTCTCTCTAGTTATCTGGCAGTGTCCTGTCCGGTGAAGATGATAGTCCTCTGGGATAAAGACTAATGGAGCTGATAGAGACAGTCGGGTCGTCTTTCGACACCCGTCGTTTAAGGCTCGTTATGGCTGAAAGCGTCTGGCTACTGGCCTTCCGGTGTCCCGCCTGGGAAAACCCGATAGGTCTGGTTACGACAGTCTAGTCGCCTCCGGCATCCGTCTGATAATGCTCGATAGGTCTGAGGGCTTCTGACTAGTAGCCTTCCGGCTTCCTGTCAGGGAAAAATCCTAATTGAACTGAAAGCGGCAGTCCTGTCGCCCTTGGCATCCGTCTTAAGAACTGCCTCATAGGCAAGATTTCATCAGCCTTGTCGCCTTCGGCATCCATTCTGAG
>NZ_JAXIXE010000004.1:0-17381 GCF_036305205.1 Megasphaera massiliensis | reverse complement strand
TGTTTCAATCCACGCACCCATGAAGGGTGCGACAGCAAAAGTGTTTTCTTACAACCACTTTTGTTTGTACCTATGGGATAGGCTCCTACAGATACGGGGCATTTCTTCCTAAATTTAGGGATTCAATGAAAAGTTACGGCTTTCATAAAGGTTTTTCCGGGGCTAAAAGGATGTTCACTATACCTTGGCACTGCGTACGTTTTCACGGCATGCTTTCCGCCATAGATTTATATGATTTCCTATGCTCCGAGCATCCCCCGGCTCAATGGTTATTTCCCGTTACTTTTAATTTCATTATAGCACCATTTTACTTAAAACCATAATATCGTCCCGCCGCGTCCATAACGCCCTTAAGGCTGCAATCCTAATTTTTCCAACCATAAAAAATGGACGCAAGCGACTATTTCTCACTCTCGTCCATTTTTTTGTACGTTAACCCGCCTCTTATCCGAGGGCCCCTTCCAAGGCCTCACATTTCGAGGCAATCATTTTCTCAACGTTCCTTCGATAATCGTCGATGATCCAGCCCAGGACTTCTTCGTAATATTCATCCATATCCATCAGGTAAATGGTGTCCAGGATATCCTTTTTAAAATCGCCTCCCATACCGATATCGTAGTCATAGCAATACCGGGTTACGTTGTGCAGCACGCCTTTAAAGATCCGGCCGGCTTCCACTCGTTCCATCTCGTCGGTATCGATACACCGTTTATACCAGGCTTCATTGGCATAGGGGTCCTGTCTCATTTTCCGGTCGACCTTGGCGCCCCATTTGATGGGATTATAGTCTTTGAAGCTATCGATATATTGCGTCGGCAAGACGTTCCAGGTGCAAAAATCTTCCGGCAAAGCACAATCTCCCAAGGCGTCGACTACGCGGTCTGCCGTGTCCTGCAAAATGGCCTCGAACTGTTTGTTCCACTTGGCATACATCCCTTGTTCCGACCCATCGAAGAAGGGGGCAATTTTATCGGCCCCATATTGGCTGAGGACTTCCATGGCATATTGCTCGATGCGACCGTAATTTCTCCGGTAAAACTCGTTCCACGCGGCATCGCGTGCGGCTGAACTGCTCTTATATTCATAATAATGAGTCCCGTCTAAGTAATCGTAGTCGATGTCGAAGGCATATTTTTCCTTGTCAAAGTCATAATCGGAAGACGTCGGATTGGGAATTTCGATACTCGATAAAGCCTTTTTCAACTGTTCGACAATCGCCTGTGTTCCCACGCCGCGTAAGGATGCTGCCTGAATATCGCGGAACTGAATGGCCTGTTCCGGACAGAGTTCGACCATTTCCTGAGCCTCTGCGAGAACCTTGGGGTCCTCGATCTTCCCGTTATGTTTTACGCGGGCCTTGCCGTCCGAGCCTTCGGCAATATAGTCCGAAAAAGCAAGGCACGTCCCACATCCCGTGCATTTTTCCGCATCGATTTTTAATCGTTTCATCGTCGTCATCTCCTTAACCGATCTTTTTCACAGCTTCCGTGTATGCCTTCCCCAGTCGGACGGTCGTCATGATTTCTTGGGCAAGCTGCCCGTCTCTTGTTACCACCGGCGCATCGACAATTTTTTTCAAAGCATCGACTACATTCATGCAGGTCATCAAAACGTCCCGATTCTCCCGGGTGTAGCAATCCGGATCACTGCCTCGTGCTTCGATCAAGGCCTCAGACGTCCGAATCGTTTTGGCCAGCAGCAGATTCAGGCCTGCGATGACCGAAGAAATCGTTTCACACTGACCGATCATGATATCGATGGCTTTGGCGATATTTTCCGCCTGATCATAGACCACGTCTGCCGCCCGCAGCTGCTTCACCGACTCAGCGCGAAACTGCTCGGCGTCGTCTAACAGCGACCGGCCCAACCCGCCTTTCAAGAGGGACATCATGACCTCGGAATCGGTACATTGGCCCTTGGGAATGATGGCCATCCGCTGCAGACCATCGACGTATTCTTTTTTCAACGGGATAAGGGCTAATGCCCCCTTCCGTTTCTCGGCCTGGAAATCAATTTCGATAATCTTCTGATAGAGATCCACAAAGCGGCGAAAATTAGAAAGGGTCCCCCATTTTCGTTGAACGATGCGCTCTAAGGCCGCCTCTAATTCCTGCGATTTCTGCCTCACCAACAGCCGGGCCTCCGTTTCTCGTTGAAAGGCCTTCATCATGCGTCGCCGCGAATCTTCGTCCATGTTGCAGGCCTTATTCAAGTCATAAATAAATTTCCCTACTATCAGCGCCGCGATTGGCCACATGGCCCCAACCTCCTTTTTTATCATGCCCTTCACGCTAAAGGGTAAAGCCTTTTCGATCCTTGGAATCAAAATATCGATCAAAGGCATCTCGATTCCGAAAGCAACATTCCTCGTCAAAATAAGCTAAGATTCGATCCAAACCGGCAAAAATCTCATCGACATCGTCGGCTAAGGCCGATTCCAGCATTTGCTCAAATCCCAAATGGAAAGACTCATATTGGCGCCCCTTTTCCGCTTCATCCACGGCGTCCAGCCATTTCTCCAGCTCTTCCAGCACGACTTCCATGGCCTCCGTCAAGCGCTGAAAGGAAGCCAAATCCTCTTCAGACGCGGTTTCCACGAAATCATGAATCGCAGCCACAAGATCTTCCATCAAGTCGTCCTCTGCACCGCGCTCCATGCCGGCGTCATGAAAGTTCCCATCGAGAACCCTCAAATGGCCTTCACGCGGCTGCCCACTTCCATCCGAAGTACGCTCTTTCGTATCTCCCACGATATGCAGGGTAACCATCTCCCCCTGTGTCTTGTCAGTACCCTTCAAAGGAATATGTCTCTTCCGTTCCATATCCATAGAATCACCTCATCTCAAAATACACCTCTACCAATGAGTCCCCATGCGCAGCCTTCCGATACCCATCGCGCCTCTCAATAATCGGAGACAACACCTTCTCCCGCATCATCGCCGACGCCTAAAGGACTCGCTCCTTTCTTTCAATTATACAGAACTGCCCTGACAGAATATGTCACGGCTCACAAAAGGACTTACAAAAAGTGAGGTAAAGAAAAAAGACCTGCCATCCAAAAGGCAAGTCTTTCCTTTGTCC
Source organism: Megasphaera massiliensis (assembly GCF_036305205.1). Lineage (NCBI taxonomy): Bacteria > Bacillati > Bacillota > Negativicutes > Veillonellales > Veillonellaceae > Megasphaera > Megasphaera massiliensis. The sequence continues at coordinate 14,300 of NZ_JAXIXE010000004.1, read as the reverse complement.
AGTCATAACCTATTCTGTTCGATGCAAGACACGGCCATGGCCTGTAATTCGCCGATAACCACCGAGCCATTTCAATCCACGCGCCCATGAGGGGCGCGACCGCAGTAACGACTAAAATTTCCGTTGAATATCGGTTTCAATCCACGCCCCCATAAGGGCGCGACCGATATTATTCCAAATAGCAATTACTGCCGCTCTGTTTCAATCCACGCACCCATGAGGGCACGACTAGGGGGCTAGCTTCCCTATGGATAGGGTTTGGGTATTTCAATCCACGCGCCCATAAGGGGCGCGACATACTATTTCAAATCAACTATTCAGAATAGCCAGCTCTCATGTTTCATCCGATGAAGAGAGTTCTATGAGGGCCTCTTTCAGAAAATCCAGGGCCGGACTGGAAAAATCAAAACACTTTGCCCGAGCGGCTTCCCCGATTTTCATACCCACAAAGCGATCGGTTCCAGAAAAATAGGCGTGCAGTTGATTTTTATGAGCTGTCCGCAAAGAGGTTCCCCGTTCATGTTCAACTGTATCTAAATAAGAATTAGATAGCGTCAATAAATCTTCCCCTGAAAATTCATTAGGGTTTTCTTTTAAAATCTGGCAGCACAGGTCTTCTAAAGTACCGTCACAAAAGCCGCCCTCAACATTTTTACCCGGCAGGAGTACAAAGCCGAAGCGGATGCCGTCAGGATTTTTAACAAATTCCCCGTCCAGCTTAATATCAATCCCGAAAGCCGCATTCATACTCTTCTGAAGGGATTGGGCCGCATTGACAGCACTGGCTTCGGCATCTCGTATAATCAGAAATCCTTGCATATGATCATAATGCTCTACGGAGTGGAGGACACGCAGCTTCTTTTGCAATTCTTCATTTCCGCCCAAATTGATAATATTGAAGGTATCCGGAACCACTTTGCCTTCAACAAGATGGGACACATAGCAGCGCAAAAAAAGCTCTTCATCCCGTCCTTCACACAAGATGACATGGGGAATCTTCGGTATAAGTTTTATGGAGTCGCCCTTTTTAGGCATATCACCGCACCTCCAATTCCGCATCTAGTGCCACTTCCAGTTCATCACCGGAGAAGGCATAGGCTTTTCGCCCTTTGTCAGAAACGCTGAGACGTTGATAACTAAGAGCCTCCAACTGATTCAACGCTTTCATCACAGCAACAGACTGTCGCAAAATATCGGCATTGTGGGTCGTAATCACTAGTTGGCAATGAATGCCCAAGGCCGCTTCGTACAAGGCGCGTAAAACCTTCGGATAGACGCTGTAATGGAATCCGTTTTCGATTTCGTCGAGCAGGACAATCCCATTGGGGCTGGTCAAGATAATCAGCAACAAATTCAGCGCCTTATTGATCCCATCGCCCATATAGGTAATCGGCATTTTCATCCCATCGTCTAAACTGACGTACACATAAGGATGGTTGTTTTCTACCAAAGTCATGATGTCTGAAATCCGCCCGTCAAAGAGGCGTAAGACAGCCAATAAATCGTCTTTTCGTCCGTCTAAGATAAACTTACCGACCCATTCGGCAATCGCCCCGTTATCTGGAATATACAGATTTCTATAAAAGCTTACCTTCACAAAAGATGCATAATCTTTTTTTGGATTATCAGAACTGGGCATATTACGAATCTGTGTATTTTCGAAAGAGTATCTTCCCTGAATAGTCTGATTCTCTTCGGTATGCGTATACTCTAAGGCAAAAAAGTAGTGATCCAAATCCTGCAAAGCATATCCTTGCTTAAAAATACCAGACACAAGCTCAGTATTAATATCAAGGCTGACATTTTCATCAGGGACTTTCTTCATCGTCAATACCGATGTTTTGCCGTTATCTTGCTCTACCGACAACGAAAATTCATCTGTTTTCTCAAAATTGAAAAACAAGGGATTCCAAATCCGTTCTGGTGAAGGTAATTGCCCATTACTGCTGCGGCTAGCAGCCAATGCTGAAAAAACGTTCCCATTCCAATAGCTAAACGACAAAAAAATAGCTTCCAAAATCGCAGACTTCCCGGAATTATTCCGTCCGCCCAGCAGCGTAATCGGGGCCAACTTGGTCACCGACAAATCTTGAAAACACCGGAAGTTATGTATATTCAATGTTGTAATCATGTTTTCACCCGCTTCCATATTAACTTTCCCGTAGTGATGATACTATTATATATATTTTAACATATTATGATACGCTTTTAGCATAATTTTCTAGTTTTATGTGGGTACATTTTTTTCGAGTTTATACGTATGTGTTTATAATCGCTATCACGCTCTTCCCTCAAGATTATTATCCATCCCCTATGCGATGACTAATGGCAACTGATGGATTCACTCATCCTGCCAATCTATTGCATAGCAAATTATTTACTAACCCGTATTTATTTCCACCTTAGATTTAATAACTACAACATATATTAAAATATAGTTGAACTACATAACTTCATGGCATATATCAATGGCGTCGCTAGCTTCTCATTTCGTGCCTAAAGCCTATCTTGCCGCCTATACATCCCGTTTCTCCCGGTCTCATAAGGCATTCGCACCTCATCGGGCGCAAAAAAAAGACTCGTCTTCAAAGTGAACCAACCCTTAAAGTTAGATTTTTAAGTCCAACTTTAAGAGGCAGTTCAAAAAGACAAGTCCTTTTATACTCTGTCATCCCTTATTCGTTTTCATATAAGCACCTCTCACGAGGGATGTCCCGGCTTACTTTGCACAAGAGGCGATAATCAAGCAGATAACTGCAAAAGCAACCACTCGCGAAAGCCAAGGCTTTCTTTTGGGTTCATCGGGTAAGCCTTTGAAATTGGGATCTTTCACTTGAGCCAATAATCGTCTGACTTTCTCACCATCCGCATCGTCAGGATCAATAAAGGTTAAGGCTCTTTCTAAAAAAGGAATGGCTTGCTTCTTGTCGTGGGTATACGTATAGGCAATGCCAAACTGATAGTAGACCCAAAAAGCAGGCTTCAAATATTCCATTCTTTTATGCGACGATTTTTCTATATATTCAATAAACTTGTCCTCCTCGCGAAGGAACATGCCAAAAAAGTTCTTTAGCGAGCTCTGATTGCTCTCTTCATTCCCCGCTTCAAATTGAAAATTGTCGGCAAACACTTTTAACAGCCATGCGGCATGATTATGCAAGTCCTCAGCGTAGGCGTTAACGCAGTACTCTTCTTCGTTGTCAAGAAACACCTCATTTTCAAAGGGGTCACCAACTTCCAACAGGAAGTCATAGGTCTCACGTTGATATGGATTGGCCAGTTCACTATAGGCCTCCTGCAACAAGGCCATCTTTTTTTCTGCCTCAGCCCGGGGAAGAGAGGTCGTATCGGGATGATACTTTTTGGCTAAGGCAAGGTAGGCCCGGTGAATCTCTTCCGTGGATGCCTTGGGGTCAACACCTAAAAGCTCGTAATAATTCTCCATATAATCAGACATGCCGAGTAACACCTTCTTTCGAACAAAAAGACGATTGACTTCCCCCCTATAAGTCTGAATACGATTCCCCGCTTCCAAAAATGCCTCTATCTCAAGCGCTGTTTTTTACCTTCTTATAGCCTCGGGTACTCAAATACCCGATTCCCAAAATCACGCCAATTTTTACCACCGTTTTTACGATCTTCGGGAGCATAAATCCAAACCCAAAACCGATCATCCGACGCATCGTTATCTTCTTCATCAGCTTCACCCTCCTATGGTTGAAAAAGAATGGTATCCTAATTATCGCGATTACGCGAATAGTCATTGCGTAACGAAAAGAAAATTGAGGCCCCAAACGTCCCCGTCAGAAAGCATTTCCGCTTCCCCTTAATATGATTCAGAACATCCTTTTATGGGTTTTAAAATACCCGCCTTCCTCAGTCCTAGAAATTCGCGCACAGTCTGCCATTCACATCTTGCCGAATACGCATCCTCAAAGGCACCTTCACTTTTTCTTTCGCATTCCCGGACAGTTTGGCCGCCGGCCCACCGCAGCCATCGGAAATCTTATGTTCCTTTCACCTCAGAAGTCTTTATCTCGGCTAAGGCCTGCCGTACGAGTTCCTGCAGTTCTTCATCGAACTCGTAATCCATGGCCGCTTTTTTATACCATTTTATGGCTTGTTCACGATCTTGTTCGACGCCGGTACCGTGACGATAACAGTTGCCCAACTGACAGGCTGCCCAAGGGTTGAGGAATTCACGTTCCACCGCTTTTCGATACCAGGCGACGGCTTTTCCATAGTCTTGTTCGACGCCTTCTCCGTGATAATAACAGTTCCCTAAATGATATTGGGCCACATCATAACCTTGGTCGGCTGCTTTTTGGTACCAGGCTGCAGCTTTCCGGTAATCCTGCTCGACGCCCTTCCCTTCATAATAGCAGAGCCCTAACTGATTCTGCGCACTGTCATGGCCTTGGTCGGCTGACTTTTGAAACCAAGAAAAGGCCTGCTCGCAATCGCTGCCGCACATTTGTCCCAAAGTGAATTGTGCGCCGGGACTTCCCAGGTCAACGGCCTCCCGATAGAAATAAGCGTACCATTTAGCATACATCCAGTCCTGCGGAGTCTCATACCGACCGCAGAAAACCTCACCGACATCGTCTCGCCACAACGCAATTTCAGCAGCATCGTCGATCGTATGGAGCCTCAAAAAAAGGGTGAACGGCTCCTGCGAAGAAGAAATCTCTTTTACCATCTCGCGATTACAGGGAATATGAACCCGGGTATCGGCCAACAATAAATTTTCAAAAATCGGTCTTGCATAATCGCAAAAAGCCCAAATATAAAAGGGCAGCATCTCCTCCTCGGCATCATAGTCATCGGGGACAGCCTTAGCGCAGCCAAAGGGCAGCAAAGGCATGCGGCTGATCCTTTCATCATAGGCTGCCTCCGTTTCATAAGGAAAGGGCTCCCAACAGAGAGGCTGAACGGCGATCAACTCGTCACCATGCTTCAGATACACCCGGCTGTAATCACAACAGACCTCATCGTCATACATCATCAACTTTGCCACCAAATCCCCGTCGATGACCGTATCATCGCTCACGCCGGTCACATAAAAAGCTTCGACAGGCGAAAATTGGATATCGGGATTATGATCGATATGGTATCGCAAAAAACAGTTGTCCGTATACCCGTCGCCGTCCAGAGGGGGATTAAGAATGGCACAGCCGATATACACGGGCTCCATAGCCTTTATCCGCTGCCGGAAGGCACTTGGCGTTTCAAAAACCCGGCGGGACAGGGACGGCACCTGCCGCGACGCATCCCCAGTGACCTCGGACGGCCTTTCTCCCTGTTCCAAATAGCGGCTCACGGCGGGGACATCGTCGGGCAAAAAGTCTTCCGGCCGATAAGACTTTCCCTTATACAGCCCATAGGCTACCGTCAGGATCAACAACCGGGCCAAGCACGACGGCACATCCCCATCCTCCCGGCCATAGGGCTCGATCATACGGCGAACCTCATGGAAATGGCGGCTTAAGCCTTGATCCACGAACTGATTTTCTTCTAATTCATTGATGCCCTGAAACAACTTCAGATAAGCAGCCCCTAAATCATGAATCATCCATCTCATGGCCCGGCGCATCTCATCCATGGCCTCCTTAGCCTCGGAAGCCTGCTCAGCCCAGACGCAGCAATCATATAAACGGGGGAAATCATGCTCCAAAAAACGAAATCTCGATACCGTCATAACCCTATCCTCCCAATTGGCGAATTTCTCACGAATTCCATGGCTGTTATAAGCTCTATTATACAGAACCATCATGACAGAATATGCCCCTGTCAAATATTCAGCTTGCCTGATAGCCCTTTCTTTACACCCGGTTCAATCGATCATACCTTTCCTATCTGTCATAAAAAGCATTGCCCCATAAAAAAGCAAATCTCAATGTATGCTCCGGAGCGCCTCCATTTAGGACTGACAACCATCATTTCGCCCTTACCCGTGAATCAATAGAATAACCCAAAATATACAAATGCCGGTACCGGACATCACAAAACAGATGCCCGTACCGGCATTTCTCATGCACTCTTCATTTTTGCGCCTAGCAGCATACCGGCCCCTTACGGGGATTTTGGTACTCCGATGTCAAGACATGGAGGTTATTATGGCAACGATTCTCGAAGTTTCCGGCCCCTTGCGGGGATTATGGTTCTAAACTACTACAAAGAAAAGGTATATGTCTTAACACATGGAGAAGTGTTTCCGTCCCCTTGCGGGGATTATGGTTCTAAACAGTAATCAGATGATGGGAACGTATTACCAGACGATGCCGTTTCCGTCCCCTTACGGGGATTAAGGTTCTAAACTGTTTTCGCAATCATCACTAGTCCCGCAAGCTTTTTGTTTCCGTCCCCTTACGGGGATTAAGGTTCTAAACAGACAAGGCATTAGCTATTGATGGGGGTTGTACTTGGTTTCCGTCCCCTTACGGGGATTGAGGTTCTTAACAGCACCCCTTACAAATGGCTTAACTACGCCGTCGAAAATGGCATTTGCGGGGCGGATTTTATTTTCCGCCTTCTTCTGTTTTTTCGCTTCAAAAATCATCACACGCTGCATTTTCATCCCATTCCTTAGGAAGAACTAGGTATCCGTCTTTATCTCTATACCCTACAAAGTCTGTTTCTTTATAAGGAATGGTGAATTTTGGGATGGGCGGCTTACTTGTAAAGAAGGTTTTAATCTCTTCTTTCGATATTTTAGCGTGCTTATCACCATTTTTGTGTGCTGCAGTCCATGGTGACTGTACCTGACGCGACAAAGCAACGAGTGCCGATGTAGAAAACTGGCCATAGTAGCTCAAGACATCAATCAAAACATCTTTTTCCTGTTCAGAGAACGTGTCCTGATATTCAACACCGTCTTTTATCGGTTCTCGCCCAAATTCTTTATAGGTCCGATAGACAGAAGGAGCTACCGGGCCATAATCCCAAGCTTCCATATTCTCATCAAAAAGAGGCTTTCCTAACTGCCGTAAACATTCTCCCTGTGCAAAATACAAAAGCTTATTCACACGCATGTTGGTCATCAAATCGTCTGTGGGGATCGTATTGGCAATATTGATAAAAAACCTTGCAACATCAATAGCCTGTACCATTTCTCCCCCTCCTGTTCGTTCCATCAAGATTCTTTACGCCTTACTAGACAATCATAGATTATAACAAAACACAAGACGTTAACACCTTTCATAAAGTTATTATACCATTTTTTAAAAGGAGTCACATTAAATCTGGGAAATTCCGTCCCCCCTATTGATTACCTCCTTTCTTACCAAGAAAGGAGTCTAAGTAGATTCGGGGATTGAGGTTCTAAACGCAGAGTGCCCTTGGGGATATAATTCAGGCTCAAAACGTTTCCGTCCCCTTACGGGGATTGAGGTTCTTAACCACCGGCACCAATCGTGCATGTTGTCGAGACTGGCGAAACGTTTCCGTCCCCTCGCGGGGATTGTGGTGCTAAACGCCGACGCTGGGAAGATATCGCAGATGAAATGCATTAGTTTCCGTCCCCTTTCGGGGATTGAGGTTCTTAGCGATGACGAAGTTGTGGTTACGTCTGATAAAGATTACACGTTTCCGTCCCCTTTCGGGGTGGGTGGTTCTAAACAGCGCCCCTTACAAATGGCTTAACTACGCCATCGAAAATGGCGTTTGCGGGGCGGATTTTGTTTTTCGGCTTTTTTCTGTTTTTTCAGTGAAATTCGCTTTCAAAAATCCTCACAAGCCTCAAATTCATCACACCGGGGCAGCATGGTATAAAATCCATGGATATGTTTATATTATACCATATTTTTGAAGTTCTTTGTCGTATATTGAAATACTTTTCGATGGCGCCACTACGAAACACTTTTCTTTAAAAGCGCTCTCTGAAAAAGTGTTTTCATTTTGCCTAAATCTGTTTCGTCTGCTATAATATTAGACAAATCAAAGGAATCGATCACCAGTGGACCATTAGGCGTCCGGGCTGAGGTATTTATACCAGTAAGCCAGTGATCGGTTCTTTTTTTGTTTATCTTTTTTTGTTTATCTTTTTTTGTTTATCTTTTTTGTTTATCTTTTTTCCATCTATTTCGCTACCAATCAACACCTGTGATTTCAAAAACCAACCATGTGATACGGTCAATCATGACCGCATCCGACGATATCGGAATTTTGACGAACCTCAAAATAAGACTGTATTCAAAAAAGAGACTTGCCCATCAAAAGGCGAGTCTCCTGTATTCCCCACCATCCCTACTTAGGAATGGCAATATGGTATTGTTCATTCATGGCCGGATCGGGCTGAATCTTAATTTTGATGGTCCGTGAGATAAGGCCGTGTTTATAGAGGGTCCGGCTGATTTTTCCGCTCATATAGGCCGGGTGAGGCCAGTTACTGGCAGTATCTCCCTTGGGCACGCGGAGTATCATTTCAGTCTTTCCTTCGCGATCAGCCGCTTGAATCTGTTCGATCAAGTTATAATCGATTTCATAGCAAACGGAAGGCGGCACGCTTCCTATCGTACTTTGGGCAAATCCTTGCCCGCCGAGGCCGACTTCAACGACGAAAAACAGCACCAATAGAGGCCCGACAAAGACACTCTTCCCATACTGTTTGAACACATAGGCCAAGGACAAGGCCATCAATAAGACGGTCCAAATGATGAAGGAAATAAAGACGTCGCTGCGGCCGATGTATCCCGGGCCGGCCTTAGCACAAACGAATAATAAATAGATGGCAGACACGAGCGACGTACCAAGATACATTCCGAGGATCGAATCGTAAGCCTTATCTTTTTTTCGATAACGGCTATACAGAGCCGCTGCGATAGAAAGAACACCTACCACGACAACATCGACGCTTATTCGACTGAGCATAGACAAAAAGATTTTTCCTGTTTCGCCAATCTCAGAAATAGACAGGCTCCTACCGATATCATGAGCCCGGCCGCCGTGAGATTCAAACACGAGGGCAATGAGCCAAACTACGATGATGCCGATATAAAAAGCATTTTTCTTTACAAAAGCCCTATATCCGCCATGTTCTTTGAGATAAGCGAAGAACCGGAATCCCAGCAGGCAGCTGACATAGGCCGCCAAAATGATATTGGATAAGGCGTTGGAAAAAATCGCCAAGTATATACAAAACAGCAGCACACTACGACGACTCACACTTAGGTTCAAAGCTTCATGAGCGATATCAAAGCGGGCTAAATACAGCACGACACAAAGGTTGACGAAGGCCGGAATCACATAGTGATAGATGCAGGTCAAATTACCACTACCAAAGAGATACGGCACAGGCGATGATTTTTCATAGAAAAGGACAAAATGAAAGAGGAAAAACAGGACCGTGACCATCATATTGGCATAGTCGGACAGAGAAAGCCAACGTTCTACGAATCGAAAGAAGAGATACATATAGAGGCTGACGAGGCCGCCCATGACCAAAGCCGATGTCAAGGCAATAGCTCCTATATAGTCGCCGATGAGCGGATATACGACATAAGCGGCAATGAGTCCGACTAAAGGAAACAGTGTCTCCGGCAGGACTTTAATCGGGTTATAGGCCCCGGTCATGGGAACGGCTTTTCGCATGGAAGCGAGGTTCAACCAGTCGTCACCGTCATAAGGAACCAAGGGATGAGCCATCGTAAAAAAGATGACGATACTCAAAAAAATGAGTCCAAAAAATATTTCTCGCCGATAATTAAAAACACTTTTACTTCCCATACTTGCAGACCTCCCTGACCTTATCCTGATTCATGACCTTATCGCCATTGACATCTTGCACCAAATAGAGAGGACGGAATTTACTTTCATTGAAGACTCGTCCCAAATATTCCCCGATAATTCCGAGGAAGGAGAGCTGGACGCCGCCGATGAAGAGGATGGCTGAAATGAGGGACGGATAGCCCGGCACGTCTTCGCCAAAAAGGATTGTCCGCCCGATGATAAACAGCATGTAGATCATGGCAATAAAGGCCAGGAAAATACCGACATAAGTTGCAGCCCGCAAGGGCGCCGTAGTGAAACTGGTAATGCCTTCGATGGCCAAGTTGAGGAGTTTCCAATAGTTCCACTTAGTCTTGCCGGCAGCTCGGGCGTCGCGGTCAAAGAGGATTTCCTTCTTTTCAAAGCCAATCCAGCTGAAAAGGCCTTTATTGTATCGCTGAGATTCACGCATCATCCGCAGGGCGTTCAGGCACTGGCGGTCGAGGAGACGAAAATCACCGACATCGCGCTGCATGGGAGCATTAGATAATTTCTGCAAAATCGTATAAAAGGCATGGGACGACCATTTCTTGAAAAAGGTTTCCCCGGCTCGGCTGCGCCGTTTGGCACTGACGTCCTGATAGCCCTGTTCCCACCAATGAATCAGTTCGGGAATGAGTTCCGGCGGGTCCTGCAAATCGGCATCCATGATGATAGCCGCATCACCGGTCAAATAATCGATACCGGCCGTCATGGCGATTTCCTTACCAAAATTACGGGACAAATTAACGTAAGACACGCGGTCATCCTTCTCCCGCAACTCGTGCATAATCGAGAGCGTCCCATCCTTGCTGCCGTCATTGACGAACATAAACTGGAAATCATAAGACGGAATCCCCTCGATGACGGCTGCCGTACGACGATAGAATTCCCGCAAAACCGCCTCTTCATTGTAACAAGGCACTAAAATTGAAATCAATAATCTTCCTTTTTGTCCATCCAATTCATTCATTTCCTCAGCCACTTATTGCACCCTTTCTTTGATTTAAGCTTCCTTATCGGCGGCAAAACGTCCAGTAAAAAGCGAGTTCTATATCCGTTATGGCATAGAACCCGCTTTCGCTTGGGAAGCTATTATGATTTATTATACCATATATCCAACGTCCTAACCAACAAGCCCTTCCTCGGTCAGGTACTTCTCCATCAATTTCAGACCTCGTTTAACATGCTTCTCGATTGCCGTTTTACTGAGGCCGTATTTTCTCGCCAATTCACGGTATGAATAGCGCTGAAAAAAGTAAAGCCAAATCATCTGACGCTGCCGTTCCGGCAATTTTTCCAAGGCAAGTTTTAATTCCCGATGCCGTTCATTCTGAAAATACTGTTGTTCCGGACATTCAGCCTCAGAGGCCAAGGCCGTTTCAGGCAAGTCGGTCACGATATCATTTTCAACGATATTTTTATTGATATTTTTATGATATCGTTGATGCCCATAGGATTCACGACGAAAATAATTATGTACTGAAGCTACCATCACTTCAGCCACCGTCTCCGGTTGATCCAGATCATACTGAAGAATACAGTGCATCGCTCCCTGAAAAGCAGTAGAAAGAGCTTCATCAAAATCATGATAATGCCACCGATACTGCTTATGATACTGCTTCGCTTGATTACGAAACAGGGGCATAAATTCATGAATCAACTCTTCTGCCGCCAATTTATCGCCGCGCTGGGCCGCACGGATACAATGTCTTAACTGAATCGTCATGAAACCAACTCCTTACTTAAATTTTTTAGATTAGAAACACCCCTCACTACTTCCTCACATTTCTCATCAAAAATTCAGATACGGAAAATACCCTGAGCGGCAGGTGCTGCCCAAGGTATCCCCCTGTATTACGACAACGCTTATTCGAGCGTTTCGACTTTACGTGTTACGATCTGGCTGTCTTTCAAAGCCATCAGGTTGCCGCCGTCGTCGGTCGCAAAGATTTTCGCATCGACGATGGCATTGGCTGCAGCATCGACGGTTGCTTTGTCGAGGTCTGCCTTCGGCGAAGCGATGGAATAGCTGACGTTCTTATTGATGCCGTCGACGAAGGTCAGGCGCAGCGTTTTCGTTTCCGATTTAATAGCCATTGGTTTCTCTCCTTTCTGTTTAGATTTCCGGAAGACTCGAAGGCCCTTCCTTAGCCCGTGATCTCGTTTTCGACGACTTCACGGACGGTCACGATGGGATTTTCGTACAAGGTGCCGATTGCATCGACAGCCGTGATGACACTGGCTGCGTCGGCTCCGACGACGAGGTTGCGCATCAGTACCGATTTGCTCCGCGTTTCGCCGTATTCGTCCGGATAGGACAAGACCAGCTTCAATTTGCTGGATACTGCACTGCGTTCTGCCATGATTCATGCCTCCTTTCTTTAAAAATTATGTGTGAATCGGGTATACACCCGTTACGTCAAACAAGGTTATGCGGCGTCCCCCCAGAGGGCGGCGCCTTTCATCTGGACGGGGTACTGCATGATGCCTGTGGCAATGGCCCTGGCCGCGGCATCTTTATGCGCCTCGTAGCGGCGCCAGTCGCAGTCGTTGTCAAGGAAACAGACTTCGACGAGGACGGCCGGCATCATGGTGCTGCGCAGGACGAAGAGCCCCGGCCGTTCTTTGAGGCCCCGGTTCGGGAGGTTCAAGACGGCTTTCAAATTGGACTGGATACAGTGCCCCAGCATCAAACTTCCCGTAGAGCCCGAGATCAGCGTCTCCGTCCCGCTGGCACGGCCGTTGAAAGCGTTAAAATGAAGGGAAATAAAGAGGTCGCAGTCTTCACTATTGGCCTCGTCACAGACGGCATAGAGATTGTCGTTCTGTCCGAAGCGTACGGCAATACCGTTATCTTCGAGGTAGGACATGACGAGGCAGGCCAATTCATAGGCTGCGTCGCATTCCCTGAGGTCAAGGCGCGGATTGACGGCGCCCGAATCAAGCTGCCGGTCGTGGCCGGCGTTCACATAGACTTTCATAATGCTCCTTTCTTAAAACTCACTTCTTGTTCCGATTTCTACACTGGCTGTTTGGCCGCCGATGGCGATGCCCTGAATGGCTTTCTTTTTATAAGGACAAGGACAGGTATCGGTCCGCCCGCATTCGGCATAAGGCCTGATGGGAAGCAAGAGAGCGCTGGCCCTTTGCAGGATGAAAATGAGTCGCCTCTTGTCGAGGTTTCGCAAGAAACGAAAGAGTTGGTTCATAATATCTCCTTTCTTTAGGCAATTTTACGGATGACTAAGGTAATCATGCCGTTATCATTCAATTCCATATAGGTCCGGTAAGGACTTCCGGCAGCGATTTCAGACTCCCGGGTACTCATGCAGTTCATGATATCGAGACAGTTGCGCCTAGCCGTCGCTTCGCTGATATCCGGGAAGAACTGGCGGGCGAAGTCCATCACATGGGGACTCATGCCCCCGTATTCTTTGGGCCTATTTTCCCGGATCCGATCCATGGTCTCCGTCACGCGCCGTTTCGTTTCCGGGCTCATCGTCGTGGAGACAGGGGTCGCCTCGTAGACGCGGCGGTTCATCTCCTTTCGCATCTGCTGCCATTCGGCAACAATGTCGGCAAGGGACGGTGCAAATTTATGGGATGAAACAATTCTTTTAGCCAAGGTCTCCGCCTGGGTCACCGATATGTCGGAGCCCAGACTTTCCTTCACCATTTCGATGAAGATGGGGTTTGTATTCTGGTTCGCCCCGTAACACGCCTTCAACGTATTCATTAAAGTTGGGATAGCCATGGAATTCATCTTCCTTTCGTTTGCCGCGCATGGGTCGTCCGTTGCTGTTCTTCAAAATGGCGGCAATGTAGTTAATATTATTGACCTTGTTTTCGTGAGCCATCTCAATGGCCGTACAAGTGGATTCGCTGCCCCACATGTTTTCCAAGGTGATTAATCGATGGGCAAACTCGCCCTGCATGGGCCCGAAGAGGTTCTGATACGTCTGGACCGAGGCGTAGCCCGTCACAGCCTTTGGCGTCGTCACAGCTTCGCCTGTAAGCCTTTCCGGTTCCGATTGAGGCTCTTCCCCTTCATCAGTATCAGGAATCTCCTCCTGCGGCATGTCACTCGCCTTTTCAGCTACGACAGCTTCTTCGACGAGCTGTTCGATGGGCAGGGCAACCGGTTCTTCGCCCAGAGTATCCGGATGGACTTCACCGGAAGGTTCAACGATAAGGCTTTTTTCCGGAAGGCCTTCTTGTGAAGCTTCTTGAGCCAAGCGCTGCCTCTCACGATAGCGGCGAACCCGTTCATTGGTCTGCTCCCTTCGCCTCTCATCTCGATGAAAGCTTTGCAGTTCATCCCAGATGACGATGCGGATCATCCCTTTTTCGTCGCGTTCAATGAGGTCGACCTGTTCGAGTGCCCGTAGTCCGTTTTCAATGAAAGGCTGGCGGCGGTGCAGGCTCTTGGCAATGAGCTGCGTCGTAAGGGGCTCGGTCTCCGACACGTAAATCTTACCGTCGTCGTTGACCATCCCGGCCATATCCTTTAAGAAGAACCATAAGACGATATACGAATCGCCGTTAGGAAGATT